>JAOPWT010000255.1 GCA_025965555.1 Mycobacterium sp. | reverse complement strand
GCACCGAGGATCTCGGTACCGACGATCTGATCGCCAGGGTGCAGGACGGCGTGTACGTCGTCGGCGACAAGTCGTGGTCGATCGACATGCAGCGCTACAACTTTCAGTTCACCGGTCAGCGGTTCTTCCGGATCCGCGACGGCCGGCTCGATGGGCAGCTCCGCGACGTCGCCTACCAGGCCACCACGACTGACTTCTGGGGGGCGATGGAAGCGGTCGGCGGGCCGTCGACGTGGCGGCTGGGCGGCGCGTTCAACTGTGGCAAGGCGCAACCCGGACAGGTCGCGGCCGTCAGCCACGGCTGCCCGTCGGCCCTGTTCCGCGGGATCAGCGTGCTGAACACCAAAGACGAGGCGGGCCGCTCGTGATCAGCGCGCCGGACGTCGTGGGCATTGCACTCGCCGAGGCCGCCCGCCGTGGGCAGGCCGACGAGACGATCGTGGTGGTGACCGACAGGGCGACGTCGTCGCTGCGGTGGGCGGGCAACTCGATGACCACCAACGGCGAGTCACTCAGCCGGGACACCACGGTGATATCGATTGTGCGGCAAGGCAACAGCGCGCACGTCGGCTCGGTGAAGTCCAGCGAGGTCGACCCCTCGGCGATTGCGGGTCTGGTGGCCGCGTCGCAGGACGCCGCGCGCTCGGCACCGGAGGCCCGCGATGCCGCGCCGATGCTGGCCGGGGATGAGACCCCTTACGACTGGGACGCGCCCGTGCCCGAGACCGCTGCCGACGTCTTTGCCGGGGTGGCCAAGAGCCTGGCGAACGGCTTCCGCGGTGCCGACCGGTTGTACGGCTTCGCGCGCCACGAACTTGAGACGACGTTCGTCGCCACCTCGAGTGGACTGCGGCGGCGCTACACCCAACCGACCGGATCGGTGGAGATCAACGCCAAGCGCGGCGGGGCCAGCGCGTGGGTGGGCGTCGGAACATCCGACTTCGTCGATGTGCCAACCGATTCCATGCTCGACGAACTGTCGACCCGACTTGGCTGGGCCAGCCGCACCATCGAACTGCCCGCCGGTCGTTACGAGACGTTGATGCCGCCGTCGACGGTCGCCGACATGATGATCTACCTCGGCTGGACCATGGACGGTCGCGGTGCGCAGGAGGGTCGCACCGCGCTGTCGGCGCCCGGCGGCACCCGGGTGGGGGAGAAGCTCACCGAGCTGGGGCTGACGCTGTACTCCGATCCGACGGCCGCGGGCCTGGAGTGCTCGCCGTTCGTGGCGGCGACCAGCTCCTCGGAACGGGTGTCGGTGTTCGACAACGGCATGGACATCGACCGGGTGGACTGGATTCGCGACGGGACGATCAACGCGCTGGCCTACCCGCGCGCGGTGGCTGCGGAGTACGACGTCCCCCCCGCGGTCCCCGCGGACAACATGCTGATGACGGGCGGTTGGGCCAGCTTGTCGGACATGATCCGGCGCACCGAGCGTGGCCTGCTGCTGACCACGCTGTGGTACATCCGCGAGGTCGATCCCACCGTGCTGCTGCTGACCGGTCTGACGCGCGACGGCGTGTACCTCATCGAAGACGGTCAGGTCACCGGCGCCGTCAACAACTTCCGCTTCAACGAGAGCCCGCTTGACCTGCTGCGTCGTGCCACCGAGGCGGGCGTCAGCGAGACGACACTGCCCAGGGAGTGGGGCGACTGGGCGACCCGCGCGAAGATGCCGTCGCTGCGTATCCCCGACTTCCACATGTCCTCGGTCAGTCAGGCGCAATAATCACCTGCATGGACGACGACCTCTTGTACGGCTTGCTGACTCGCCTGATGGCGCTCTCACCCGAGGGCGAGGCGGGCCGCAACGCGCTGGTGCGCGAAGTATGCGGGCGCGCGTTGTCGTTGCCGCCCCTGGTGGCCCAAGGTCCGGCCGACGACGATCCGCAGCTCGCCGAGTTCGCCGAGCAGTTCGCCGTCGACGTGTCGGTGATCAGCCCACATCAGCGCGCGACCTTCTTGACGGCGTTGGGCAAGAAGGCCTTTCACATGGCCACGCTGATCTTCATCGGCGACTTCGTGCCGCGCGTTCGGGCGGGACTGACCGTCCTCGGATTCGCACCCGTCGTGGAGCCGGTGGTGTGGGACCGCGACACCGATCCCGTCGATCTGCTGCTCAACCAGTTCGCCCCGACGGTCGGTGCGTTGCGTGCGCTGGACCCCGTCACGACCGAGGTGGTCCGGTTGCGTGGGGCCTATGAACACAACTGCCGGCTGTGCAAGTCGCTGCGCGAGGGGGCGGCGCTCGACGCGGGCGGCACCGAGCCGCTGTACTCGCACATCGAGCACTACGAGTCGTCCGGTCTGCTCGACGAGCGGCAGAAGGCGGCGCTGCGGTACGTCGACGCGTTGATCTGGACGCCGTCGAAGATCGACGCGGACGTGGCGGCAGGCGTGCGGGAGCACTTCTCCGACGCCGAGGCGCTGGAGATCACCCTCGACGTGATGCGCAACGCCGCCAACAAGATTGCGGTTGCGCTCGGCGGTGATGCGCCGCGTGTCGAGCAGGGGACCGAGCGGTACTTCCTCGGCCTGGACGGCCAGCCGGTGTATGGCTAACCGCGCAGCACCCGTTGTTTGGCGGCGGCGAACTCGTCGTCGGTGAGTGCGCCACGGTGGTGCATGTCGTCGAGTTGTCGGAGTTGCTCGGCGATCGTCGGGTCGTCGTGCGGCGGCCACGTCGGCGCCGGTGGCGATATGTACTGCTGCGGTGGGTCGCTGATGGAGCCGTCGGTGGTCTCGAAGTGCATCGGATTCTTCGGATCGACCCGCAGGTTGAACACGTCCCCCGGGCCGGGGATCTCACCCAGCATGAACGTGCCTGAGTACTTGGCGTCGTAGGTCGGGCCGCCGCCGGATGGTTGGATGCGCAGCACCACGCTGCGACGGATGTACACGCTGTTGATGACGACGTTCATGAGCGGCTTCTTGACCTCGAGCACGGTGCCCGTCGCGGGAATCCCGTTGTGCTGCAAGTCATCACTGCGCGACAGCCCCGAATAAAGCCACGCCGCGTAGGCGCCGACCACGGCGGCGACCGCGATGGGGGACCACGGTGCGACGGGAACGGTCCAGTCCGCGACGAACGGCATGGTCGACGCGAGGAACCAGCCGGCGATGGCGTTGGTCGAGGCCTTGCGGGTCGCTGCCATGAACACGCCAAGCTGCAGCAGGTAACCGACGACCCAGATGGCGATCGCCGGGCCGATGACCGGAGTGTCCGCGTCGACACCGCGAAACGTCACGTAGACGATCCAGGCGGGCAGGACCACCAGTAGGCACCACGCGCTCAGCAACCCGGCGATCAGCGGCTTGTTCACGGCGACACGCTAACGCCCAGGTGACGATGTGTCGGACCAGGCCGACGGACCCCACAGCAGATTCACTGCGTCGCGGCCTTCTTCTTGAGCAGCAGCATCGGCAGCAACAGCGTCGCCAGTGCGGTGACCAACCACACGACCACCGTCGCCGCCACCCAGGAGCCGATGCCGCGGACGCTCAGTCCGTGGGACAGCACGGAGGCCAGGATCAACGCCGCCAGTGTGGACACCAGTCCGATGCCGCCGAGGAAGGCCGACGCGTAACGGCTGGCCATCTTCAGGAAGAACGGGGACAGGATCGCCTGCGCGACGGTGAAGATGACGACGGCCGTGACGAAACCGAGGGGCCGGACGCTCACACCGGGCACCAACCAAGACGCCACCAGCAGCCCGATCGCCGACGACCCGAGGAACACCAGCACACGCAGCAGAAAGCGGATCACGTCCGGAGCCTAATCCGGTGGAGTTGATCATGATCGGTGTTCGGATATCGCCGGTGAGGGGCCGGCAGGCCTGTGGGACCATAGTGGCCGCGCGCGAGCGCCATGGGGCGGTAGCTCAGTCGGTTAGAGCCGCGGACTCATAATCCGTTGGTCGTGGGTTCGAGCCCCACCCGCCCTACGTCAGAGGCTGTTTTTCAAGATCGATTCTCTTGAGTCGACGTTTATTCGTCGTTTATGGCCCGGTCTAGCAGATTGGCGACCTCGATATGGCTTCGACCTCGGGCCATGTACCTGTCCTGTGTCATGGACACGTTCGTGTGCCCTAGGTGGTCGGCTCCGACCCGCGCGGACAGCCCTCCGCCGTCGATCAGGGTGGCCACGGTTTTGCGGAAGCTGTGCGTCGTCACGCCGGCCGCCCCGACCCCGTCCCGCACGTGTCTCCATTGCTTGTTGAAGTTGTTCGGGTCGCGCCAGGTGCCCGCAGTGGACGGAAAGATCATGGTCTGCTCACCGACGAACGGCAGGCGCCGTCGCGCCACCAGAGCGTCGACCGCAAACCGGGGAAGCGGAAGCGTCCTCTTCCCAACCGCGCTCTTCGTCTCGTCGATACGCGTCAGTCCATGGCCCGTCGCCCGGACTAGCTTTCCGGTCACTGCCACTGTCCCCTCGTCAGCGTCGAAGTCGATCCATCGCAGCCCAAGCAACTCGGATTCCCGCAGCCCAGTAGCGGCCAGCACGATGATGGGATCGACGAGATCGTTGTCGCGGCAACGTTCGGAGGCCGACACGTCGGCCAACACGCGGCGCAGCTGGTCCGCGGTCAGCGCTGTGGCGCCCTTCGGCTGGCTCTTCGCCCGCAGTGGCTGAACGTCGCGGACGGGGTTCGCCGATAAGACGTTGCCCATGACGGCCAACTGGAGGCCACCCCGCAGGATAGTCTTGGCCTGCTTGGCCATAGTCGCGCCGTGAGCCGACCTCATCGAGCGCAGGGCCGCGTCCAGCCGTGAAGTCGATGCCTCGCGCACGCGCACCCCGCCGAGAAACTTCTGCAACTTGTCGGCCGCGAACTTGTACGTGGCCAGAGTGGCCGGGGACCGGCCGTCCTCTGCCAGGCGGGCGAGGTGGTGTTCGACCAGGGTCATGACCAGGGCGTCGGGACCGATTGCATCCGGCCCTGCGTCCGATGGCGGGCGGCGCTCTGGCAGCGCTTCGATCAACGCATCCTCGGCCAGCTTGCCCCGCTTGTCGTATTCGTCGACTGGCCCGACGCGCTGAACACGACGTGTCACCCCGTCGGCGTCGCGGAAGCGGCAGAAGGCCACCCACACTCCGCCGCCGAGGTACTCCCGCCTGATCTTGCCGTGCTCGCCGATCCGCAGCGAAGGTCTGCCCGCCACGGCACTATCCCTGGGACTGCCTGGCAGGCGTATCGCCTGTTGCGGCTGTTAAATCGATCATCTCGACATGGTAGTCACGCTGGGTGACGTTTTTCCTCGGTGAATTGCTTTCTTTCCCAGTCCATTACATCGCTCAACAGGTAGCGCACGTGGCGCCCGAACTTGGCGTACCGCGGTCCTGTCCCCTTGGAGGCCCATTCGGCGGGAGTCTTCACCGGCACCCCGTATCGGTCGGCCAGCTCCTGGCGGGTCAGCCACTTGTCATCAAGGTTCTCGTCCATGGCGGTCACTTCCTTGTCGGTCCGCCCCAGTTCGGATATCTCACTGTAAGTCCGCGGGGTGGTGGCCACCGCGCTATTTTGGCCGGCGCGATCTGGCCGCGGGCCTCGGCCACAGGCCGGCTCGCGATCCTCACGAATTTAGTTCCCGAGCATTCCCATCCCCACCCAACCTCCTTTCATCTCAGTCCCATAAGTCACCAACCCATTCTCATCAGCTCCCAAAACCATTGCCTATCAGTCTCATACAGATAGTGCTCTCATCCATAGCCCTAGAAAATGCAGTGGCACATTTGCACAAGGGTGCGAGAATCGTTGTGGCGCAGCAAGCGTCGACCTCCCGTTTTGTGGATGGGTTCGCTGGTGTTGACGATTTCGAAGTTGAAGCGGTGGTCGATCCGCTATTACATCGACACCGCCCAAACAGCGGAGCGGGCCTCGGCTGATCGGCAGCGCGCCGGTGGCGGGTTGGGGGAGTACTACTCCGAGCATGAGACCCGGACGCCGGTGTGGCTGTGCGCCGGGGACTCACATGCCGCTGCGCGGTTGGTGGGGTTGACTGATGCCCAGCGCGCCGGCGGGGTCGCTGATGCGGCGGTGGTGGCGCGCTGGCTCGATGACGGGGTCACCCCGGGCGGTGCGTCCGGTCGGGGTTCGGTGAGCGTGGGGTGCATGGGTTTGACCTGACGTTCTGTGCCCCGAAGAGTGTGTCGCTGCTGCGGGTGTTGCGCGCTGACGAGGTGGGGGCGAAAGCCCTGGCGGCCGCGCATGAGACCGCACTGGCCGAAGCGATGGAGTACCTGGCAGAGCATGCCGGCTATACCCGGGT
>JAOPWT010000216.1 GCA_025965555.1 Mycobacterium sp. | reverse complement strand
TGTCTGACCCCCGTGACCGGTGACGTCGAAATCACCCTGACCGAGCTGTACGCCTACCCGGACAGTGCCACGGAGGCGACCACCGAGGAGGACGAGGTCGGGCGCGTCGTCTCGGATTCATCGGGTGACACCGTCAACCTCGAGCAGCCGATCATCGACGCCGTCGGGATGGAACTGCCGTTCTCGCCGCTGTGCCGCGACGACTGTCCAGGCCTGTGCCCGGAGTGTGGTGCGCCGCTGGCCGACTTCGAGGGTGGCGCCGAGCCGCACCGCCACGACGTCATCGACCCGAGATGGGCCAAGCTGGCCGCCATGAAACCCGTCGAGGAGGGGCCGCCGGATCAGGCGGCGGGAGGTCGCGAGTGACGGTCGATCGGACACCGCTGCTCGAAGCGCTCGGCGTCGACCTGCCCGACGATCTGCTGACCATCGCCCTGACGCATCGCAGCTACGCCTACGAGGCGGGCGGTCTGCCCACCAACGAGCGACTCGAATTCCTCGGCGATGCCGTGCTCGGTCTGGTGATCACCGCGGAGATCTTCACCAAGTACCCGGACCGTAGCGAAGGCGAACTGGCCAAGCTGAAGTCCGCCGTGGTCAACACCCAGGCGCTGGCCCGGATCGCCAGGAACTTCACCGCCGACGGCCTCGGCGCCTACCTGCTGCTCGGTCGCGGCGAGGTGGCCAGCGGTGGCGCCCAGAAGTCCAATCTGCTTGCAGATGCCGTGGAGTCGTTACTCGGCGCGACGTACGTCCAGCACGGCCACGAGGTGGCCCGCGAGGTCATCGTCCGCATCTTCTCCGACGTCCTCGAGACCGCCGCGAACCTTGGCGCAGGCCTCGACTGGAAGACCAGCCTCCAGGAATTGGCCGCCGCACGCCGCTTGGGCGTGCCCGCCTACGTCGTCTCTTCCACCGGCCCCGAGCACGACAAGCACTTCACCGCGCGCGCAGTGGTCAACGACGAGGACTATGGCCAAGGCGAGGGCCGCACCAAGAAGGAGGCCGAACAGCAGGCGGCCGCGGCGGCGTACAAGGCGCTCGAGGAACTCGAGGCGACCGGCGCCGGGCGAGACGGCGAAGCCCCCGACGGCAAGACCCCGCAGGATGCCTGAGCTTCCCGAGGTGGAGGTCGTTCGGCGCGGGCTCGCCGCCCACGTCGTCGGCAGGACGATCACCGCCGTCCGGGTGAACCATCCCCGCGCGGTGCGACGACACGCGGAGGGCCCCGCCGATCTGACGGCGCGGCTGCTCGACAACGTGATCACCGGTACGGGCAGGCGCGGGAAGTACCTGTGGCTGACCCTCGGCAGTGGCGAGGCCCTGGTGGTCCACCTCGGGATGAGCGGCCAGATGTTGCTGGGCCCTCCGGAGGGCAGGAGCGAACCGACCGGGGAATCACCGGAGGGCAGGAGCGAAGCGACCGGGGAATCACCCAGGTTCAAGACCGACCACCTGCGCGTCGCCACCCTGCTCGACGACGGTACGGCGATGAGCTTCGTCGATCAGCGCACGTTCGGTGGCTGGATGCTCGCCGACCTCGTCACCGTCGACGGCACCGAGGTCCCCGTCCCCGTCGCCCACGTCGCCCGTGATCCGCTTGACCCGTTGTTCGATGGCGCGGCAGTGGTGAAGGTGTTGCGGCGCAAGCATTCCGAGATCAAGCGTCAGCTGCTCGACCAGACCGTGGTGTCCGGTATCGGCAACATCTACGCCGACGAGTCGCTGTGGCGCGCGAAGGTCAACGGCGCGCGCATTGCGGAATCGCTGACCAAACCGGCGCTCGCCGCGCTCCTCGGTCACGCGGCCGACGTCATGCGCGACGCGCTCGGTCAGGGGGGAACGTCGTTCGACTCGCTGTACGTCAACGTCAACGGCGAGTCGGGTTACTTCGACCGGTCGCTGGACGCCTACGGCCGCGAAGGTGAGCCGTGCCGACGCTGCGGCGCCATCATTCAACGCGACAAGTTCATGAACCGGTCGTCGTACTACTGCCCGAAATGCCAGCCGCGGCCGAGGCGTTGATCTTTCCACCCCCCACACGAGAGAAGAGGATTCGTGACGGATCTCTGGGTCGAGCGCACGGGCGTGCGCCGCTATACCGGACGCAGCACCAGAGGCGCGGAGGTGCTCGTCGGCTCCGAAGACGTCGAAGGCGTGTTCACGCCGGGTGAGCTGCTGAAGATCGCGCTCGCCGCCTGCAGCGGCATGAGCAGCGACCACGCCCTGCGCACCCGGCTTGGCGACGACTATCAGGCCACCGTCAGGGTGTCCGGACCCGCTGACCGGGAGCAGGAGCGCTACCCGCTGATCGAGGAGAGCCTCGAGGTCGACCTGTCCGCGCTCTCCGAGGAGGAGATCCGCAAGCTCCTCGTCATCGTGGAGCGGTCGATCGACAAGGTCTGCACCGTCGGGCGCACCCTGAAGTCGGGCACCGAGGTGACGTTCGGGGTCGTCGATGAGCCGCTTGCGCGAAGAGAATCGGTCACCGAGAAGTGAACGCGCAGGCAGGCAACGACGCCCGCCTGACCGCCTGGGTCCACGGCCGCGTCCAGGGTGTCGGGTTTCGTTGGTGGACGCGTGCGAGGGCGTTGGAGCTCGGGTTGACCGGGTTCGCGGCGAACAAGGACGACGGTCGGGTGCAGGTCGTCGCGCGCGGATCACGATCTGCGTGCCAGCGACTGCTCGACCTGCTGCAGGGCGGTGCCACGCCGGGTCATGTCGACACGGTCGTCTACGACTGGTCGGGCCCCGGCGATCCGATCGAGGGCTTCATCGAGCGATAGCAACCCCGCAGGTAAGCTCGCACGTCATGCATCTCAAGAGTCTGACGCTGAAGGGCTTCAAGTCCTTCGCATCGCCGACGACTCTTCGCTTCGAACCAGGCATCACCTGTGTCGTTGGGCCCAACGGATCGGGCAAGTCGAACGTGGTCGACGCCCTCACGTGGGTCATGGGCGAGCAGGGCGCCAAGACGTTGCGGGGCGGCAAGATGGAGGACGTCATCTTCGCGGGCACGTCGTCGCGGGCACCGCTGGGCCGCGCCGAGGTGACGCTGACCATCGACAACTCCGACAACGCGCTCCCGATCGAGTACTCCGAGGTGTCGATCACCCGCCGGATGTTTCGTGACGGCGCAGGCGAATACGAGATCAATGGCAGCAGCTGCCGATTGATGGACGTTCAGGAACTGTTGTCGGACTCCGGCATCGGCCGCGAGATGCACGTCATCGTCGGCCAGGGCAAGCTCTCCGAGATTCTCGAGTCCCGGCCGGAGGACCGCCGCGCGTTCATCGAGGAAGCCGCAGGCGTGCTCAAGCACCGCAAGCGCAAGGAGAAGGCGGTCCGCAAGCTCGACTCGATGTCGGGGAACCTCAACCGGCTCAACGACCTGACCAGCGAGTTGCGGCGTCAGCTCAAGCCACTCGGGCGCCAGGCCGAGATGGCCCGGCGGGCGCAGACCATCCAGGCCGATCTGCGCGACGCCCGGCTCCGGTTGGCCGCCGATGACCTGGTCATCAGGCGCACCGAGTTCAACGACACCAACCAGGCCGAGACGACGCTGCGGCGCGAGCACGACGAGATCAACACCCGGCTCGAGACGGCGACCATCGAGCTGACGACCCACGAGACTGCGGTGTCCGGCCTCAGCGGGCGCGCCGAGGCGGCACAGCAGACGTGGTTCCGCCTGTCCGCGCTCGCCGAACGCGTCAGCGCCACCGTGCGGATCGCCAGTGAACGAGCGCAACTGCTCGATGCCGACGTCGAGATGTCCCAGGGGGCCGATCCGGACGAGCTCGAGGCGCAGGCCGACGAGGTGGCCGCCCACGAGGAGCAACTGCTCGCCGAACTGGCCGAGTCCAGAGGGCGCCAAGAGGCCGCGCGCGCCGAATTGAGCGAGCGCGAGCGGATCGCCACCGAGGCCGAACGCGCCCACCTCGCGGCAGCCCGCGCGGAGGCGGACCGCCGGGAGGGGTTGGCCCGGCTCTCGGGGCAGGTCGACACCATGCGAACCCGCGTCGAGTCGATCGACGAAGGCGTGGCGCGACTCACGGTCAGCCTCGAGGAGTCCGCGATGCGGGTTCAGCAGTCCAGGGTGGACTTCGAGACCGTCCAGACGCGCGTCAGCGAACTCGACGCCGGTGAAGTCGGCCTCGACGATCAGCACGACCGCACGGTCACCGCACTGCGCCTCGCCGACGAGAGGGTCGCCGAGTTACAGGCCGCCGAGCGCGGCGCCGAACGCCAGGTGGCGTCGCTGCGGGCGCGCATCGATGCGTTGGCAGTCGGGCTGGACCGCAGGGACGGCGCCGCGTGGCTGCAGAAGAACCACGACGGCACGGGCCTCTTCGGTTCGGTGGCCAAGATGCTGCGGGTCCGCGCCGGTTACGAGGCGGCGGTCGCGGCGGTGCTGGGATCGGCGGCCGACGCATTGGCCGCGGAGAGCTTCGGTGCGGCGCGTTCGGCTGTGGCGGCGCTCAAGCAGGCCGACGGCGGCCGCGCCGCGATCGTTCTCGGTGACTGGCCGGAAGCCGCCGTGCCGCAGCGCAATTCGGGAGTGACACTGCCCGCCGGCGCGCTGTGGGCAGTCGATCTCGTCGAGCCGTCACCGCGACTGCGCGGCGCCATCGCGGCCATGCTCGCCGGCGTCGTCGTGGCCCCCGATCTGACCGCGGCGCTGGACCTGGTGGCGGCACGTCCCGAGTTGCGTGCGGTGACCGCGGACGGTGACCTGGTCGGCGCGGGCTGGCTCACCGGTGGCTCCGATCGCAAGCCGAGCACTTTGGAGATCACCTCCGAAATCGACAAGGCGCGTGCGGAATTGGAGTCTTCCGAGCGTCAGGTTTCGGAGCTGACGGCGGCGTTGTCTGGTGCATTGGCCGAGCAGGCGTCGCGGCAGGACGCCGCAGAGGACGCGCTCGCGGCGCTCAACGAATCCGATGCTGCGATCTCCGCGATCTACGAACAGCTCGGCAGGCTCGGCCACGAAGCCCGTGCCGCCGAAGACGAATGGCAGCGACTCAACGGCCAGCGCAACGAGCTCGAAGCGGGCCGGATGAAGACCGTCGAAGAGATGTCGGCACTCGAGGAACGGCTGCGCAACGCGCAGGAAGAACCAACGTTCGACGCCGAACCGGTGGATCGCCAGGAGTCGGTTGCGGCCGCCGAAGCCGCAAGGGCCGCCGAGTTCGAGGCGCGGCTGGCGGTGCGCACCGCCGAGGAACGGGCGAATGCCGTTCGAGGACAGGCAGATTCGCTTCGCCGAGCGGCCACCGCCGAACGTGAGGCGCGGCTACGCGCGCAGCGGGCGCGAGTGGCGCGCGAGCATGCCGCCACGGTGGCGGCCGCGGTCGCGGACTCGGGCCGGTTGGTCGCCGCACGGTTGGCCACCGCGGTGGTGGTCGCGGGCCGCACCAGGGACGGTCTGGCCGCCGAACGCAGCCACCGGGCCGAGGCGCTGAGCAGAGTGCGCCACGAAGTCAACGAACTCAACGTCAGAATCACTGCCCTCACCGACTCGCTTCACCGCGACGAGGTGGCCAAGGCCCAAGCGGCCCTTCGCATCGAGCAACTCGAGCAGCACGCGCTTGAGCAGTTCGGCATGGCGACCGACGACCTCATCGAGGAGTACGGCCCCCACGTGCCGCTCCCGCCGTCCGAACTGGAAATGGCCGAATACGAGCAGGCCAGGGAGCGTGGCGAGCAGGTCACGGCGCCCGCGCCGATGCCGTTCGACCGTGCTACCCAGGAGCGTCGGGCCAAGAAGGCCGACCGCGAGCTCGCCGAACTTGGTCGGGTGAATCCGCTTGCCCTAGAAGAGTTTGCCGCGCTTGAGGAGCGCTACAACTTCCTGTCCACGCAGCTCGAGGACGTCAAGGCGGCGCGCAAGGACCTGCTCGACGTGATCACCGACGTGGACGAACGTATCCTTCAGGTCTTCGCAGAGGCATACGCCGACGTGGAGCGCGAGTTCACCCAGGTGTTCGCCACGCTGTTCCCCGGCGGGGAGGGCCGGCTGCTGCTGACCAATCCCGACGACATGCTAACCACCGGCATCGAGGTCGAGGCCAGGCCGCCCGGCAAGAAGATCAAGCGACTGTCGCTGCTGTCCGGCGGCGAG
The DNA here is from genome assembly GCA_025965555.1 of Mycobacterium sp. Taxonomy (GTDB): domain Bacteria; phylum Actinomycetota; class Actinomycetes; order Mycobacteriales; family Mycobacteriaceae; genus Mycobacterium. Next base: position 3,842 of record JAOPWT010000216.1, on the reverse strand, counting down.
AAGTCGTTGACGGCCGTCGCGATGCTGGTGGCGATCTTCCGGGCGCGCCCCTCACCCTTCTACGTCATGGACGAGGTCGAGGCCGCGCTGGACGACGTCAACCTGCGGCGCCTCATCAGCCTCTTCGAGCAGCTGCGCGAGCGCTCTCAGCTGATCGTCATCACGCACCAGAAGCCCACCATGGAGGTCGCCGACGCGTTGTACGGCGTGACCATGCGAGACGATGGCATCACGACGGTGATCTCGCAGCGGATGCGCGGTCAGGAATTGGTCACCTCTCCCACGTGAGGACGCCGCGGCGGCGCAGCGCGGCCAGATCGGCCGCGCCGCAACCATGCAGGCAGATCCGGAGCTCGGTGATGAACGTGTCGAGCCAATCACGCACCGCCCCAGCGGATTCGATCGCAGGCGCCAGCAGCGGCCTGGCGACGGCCACGGCGTCGGCACCCAGCGCGATGGCCTTCGCGGCGTCCATCCCGGTGCGGATGCCGCCCGACGCGATGACGGGGACGTCGGGCAGCACGCTCTTGACCTCCCGTAGCGCCTGCACGGTCGGAATGCCCCACTCGGCAAGCGCCGGATGGCGCAGGTACCCGTACCGGACGAGCTGCTCGACGCGGGCCCACGACGTGCCTCCGGCGCCAGCAACGTCGACGGCCGCGAGTGGGCAATCGATGAGCTCGGCGGCTGCGGCGGCCCCGATTCCGTGGCCGACCTCCTTGAGGATCACGGGGTATCCGATGGATCCCGCGATGTCGCGGAGTCTGGCGATGGAACCCGCGAAGTCCGTATTGCCTCCGTCCTGGATGGCCTCCTGAAGCGGGTTCGTGTGCACGGCAAGCGCAGTGGCGCCGACGCACTCCAGTGCGCCGACGATGTCGGGCAGCGACTCCCTGCACAGCTGCGCCAAGCCGATGTTGCCGATCAGCAGCACGTCGGGTGCCACGTCGCGGACCTGGAAGCTGGCTGCGGCCGATGGGTCGGCGAGCATGATCCGCTGCGAGCCGAGCATCATCCCGATGCCGAGGTCCTGGGCAGCAGTGGCCAGATTGCGGTTGACGGTGCCCGCCAGTTCCGCGCCGCCGGTCATCGAGCCGATCAACACCGGGGCCCGCAGGCGCGCGCCGAGGAACTCGGTGCTGACGTCGACGCCGGCGAGGCTGGTCTGAGTGAGTGCGTTGTACGGCAGGCGGTAGCCCTCCAGGCCCGTCGTGACGGACTGGTATTCGACCGCCTCAGACAGGCACACGTCGATGTGCCTGCGCTTGCGAATGCCCATCCCGTCGTCAGCTCCACGGGCGCCGGCGCCGGGGGCGGTCAGCACGGACAACCCACCCTGAGACAATGACGTGGTGTCTGAAGGTCTCTGGATCGCACTAGCGGTCATCGCCGTTCTCGTCGTAGCAGCGCTGGTCGTTGGCCTGGTGCGTTACCGGAGGCGACGGATCAGCTTGTCATCGCCAGAGGATGTCACATCCCTCGACAAACCCGTCGACAAGTCGGGCGGTTACACCGCATCTTCGACGATCTCGTTCACGCAGTCGACGGACACCATCGAACCGCCCAAGGCCAGGCTGGACACCCTCGGCCTGCCCGCCGTGGGGGATGACGCCACCATTCCGCGCGATGCGCCGAAGCGGTCCATCTCCGAGGTGCAGCTGCCCGAACCGCAGGCCTCCGATGTCACCGAGGTCGAACCCGACCTGCAGGCCCCCGAGGCACCGCCCGTGGCGGAACCCGAGGCACCGCCCGTGGCGGAACCCGAGGCGCCGCCCGTGGCGGAACCCGAGGTAGAAGAGCTACCCCCGGCGCCCGAGATCGAGCCGATCGCCCCGCCGGACGGCAGGCTGGAGCGTCTTCGCGGGCGTCTGTCGAAGTCGCAGAACGCCCTCGGCCGCAGCATGCTCGGCCTACTCGGTGGTGGAGATCTCGACGAGGACTCCTGGGAGGCCGTCGAGGACACCTTGCTGGTCGCCGACCTTGGTCCCGTCGTCACCGAGTCGGTGGTCAGCGCGCTGCGAGCCAGGATGGCCGCGGCCAGTGTCCGGTCAGAGGCCGACGCTAGAGCCGTCCTGCGCGACGTCCTCATCAACGAGCTGCGGCCCGATCTGGACCGCTCGATCAAGGCGCTGCCGCATGCCGACAAGCCCTCGGTGCTGCTGGTCGTCGGAGTCAACGGAACGGGTAAGACGACAACGGTCGGCAAGCTCGCCAGGGTTCTCGTCGCCGACGGCCGTCGCGTCGTCCTCGGTGCGGCCGATACGTTCCGCGCCGCGGCGGCTGACCAGCTGCAGAGCTGGGCGGCCAGGGTGGGGGCCGAGGTGGTGCGTGGCCCGGAGGGCGCCGATCCGGCGTCGGTGGCGTTCGACGCCGTCGATCAGGGCATCGCCACGGGGGCTGACGTGGTGGTCATCGACACTGCGGGCCGCCTGCACACCAAGACGGGTCTCATGGACGAGCTCGGCAAGGTCAAGCGGGTGGTGACCAAGCGCGCGGTGGTCGACGAAGTCCTTCTGGTGTTGGACGCCACGATCGGCCAGAACAGCCTGCCGCAGGCACGGGTCTTCGCGGAGGTGGTCGAGATCACCGGTGTCGTGCTGACGAAGCTCGACGGTACGGCCAAGGGCGGCATCGTGTTTCGCGTGCAGCAGGAGCTTGGCGTGCCGGTCAAGTTGGTCGGCCTTGGAGAGGGGCCCGACGATCTCGCGCCGTTCGAGCCTGCTGCATTCGTCGACGCACTCCTGGGCTGACGGGTCTACCACCGGCCCGACGAGGCGGTTAACGCCGACGAAACGAAATAGGCCGATCCGTTCACGTGGGCGAAACACGCACGCGTCATCGGCGAAACAACGAGTGCGCAAAGTCTTGGCCTAGGTCATCGGTGACTAACCGTGGCATGTGCGAAGGAGGAAACTGGGAGTGGACGGATTTCCGATAATGGGTGTGCCGGACACCGGCGACACGGCATGGATGTTGGCTAGCTCCGCACTCGTGCTGTTGATGACCCCTGGACTGGCCTTCTTCTACGGTGGCATGGTTCGCGCCAAGGGCGTGCTGAACATGCTCATGATGAGCATCAGCGCCATGGGCATCGTGACGGTGCTGTGGGTGCTGTACGGCTACTCGATGGCCTTCGGCAACGACGTCGGCAACTTCATGGGCAACCCCATGCAGTACTTCGGCCTCAAGGGACTCATCGGAGGTAACGCGGTCGCCGCGGTCGCCGCGGATCCGGCCACCGGTACTGCCGCCGTTGAAGCCACGAACATCGCGCTGTTCGGCACGATTCCGCAGACCGTCTTCGTCGCATTCCAGCTGATGTTCGCGATCATCACCGTGGCCCTGGTCTCCGGTGCGGTCGCCGATCGCCTGAAGTTCGGTAGCTGGCTCGTCTTCGCCGGACTGTGGGCGACCTTCGTCTACTTCCCCGTCGCGCACTGGGTGTTCGACTTCGACGGGTACACCGGCGAGTACGGCGGCTGGATTGCCAACAAGCTCAAGGCAATCGACTTCGCGGGTGGTACTGCGGTCCACATCAACTCCGGTGTCGCAGGCCTCGCGCTGTGTCTGGTCCTCGGCAAGCGCAGGGGTTGGCCGGGCGCTCCGATGCGGCCACACAACCTGCCCTTCGTGATGCTCGGTGCCGGCCTCCTGTGGTTCGGCTGGTACGGCTTCAACGCCGGTTCCGCGACCAATTCGGGTGGCGTCGCAGGTAGCACCTTCTTCACCACGACGATCGCCACCGCTGCAGCCATGCTCGCCTGGCTGCTGACAGAGAAGATCCGCGACGGCCATCCGACCACGCTGGGTGCCGCCTCGGGTATCGTCGCAGGCCTCGTCGT
>JAOPWT010000204.1 GCA_025965555.1 Mycobacterium sp. | reverse complement strand
TCGTCGACCACCATCGACTTCTCGTGCGTGACGTAGAACTTCGGATTGGCCCAGTGGACGTCGATCCCCGCTGCCGAGAATCGTTCGTAGGTCTCGTCGTTGGCCCGATCACCGCCGGAGCGGGCGGCGTTCAGCATGACCCGGACGTCGACGCCCGCGCGCTTCCGCTCGATGACGGCGTCGATGAGGCTCTCGTCGGTGAAGGTGAACTGTTTGATCAGTAGCGACGTCTGCGCCGATCCGATGAATTCGAGGACCGGACCCAGACCATCGTCGGGTTCGACGATCAGGCGGGGACCGTTCGGCTGCACGAGTGTTGAAGCTAGCACCCACCACGGCCGATTGCTCCACACCACGCGCCTACCGCATCGACGCCTGCGCATCAGGCAAGATGACCTCATGGACAGCGCGCCCGGATCCCCCCGAGTACTCGTGGTGGACGACGATCCCGACGTGCTGGCCTCGTTGGAGCGGGGACTGCGACTGTCCGGCTTCGACGTCAGCACCGCGGTCGATGGCGCCGAGGCGCTGCGCAGTGCTACGGAAACCCGGCCAGACGCGATCGTTCTCGACATCAACATGCCGGTGCTCGACGGCGTCAGCGTGGTGACCGCGCTGCGTGCCATGGACAACGACGTGCCGGTCTGTGTGTTGTCGGCGCGAAGCTCGGTCGACGACCGGGTGGCGGGCCTCGAAGCCGGGGCAGACGACTACCTGGTCAAGCCGTTCGTGCTGGCGGAACTGGTGGCGAGGGTCAAGGCCCTGCTGCGGCGCAGGGGCGCGACGGCGACGTTCTCGTCGGAGACCATCTCGGTCGGCCCGCTGGAAGTCGACATTCCCGGCCGTCGAGCCCGTGTCAACGGGGTCGACGTCGACCTGACCAAGCGGGAATTCGATCTCCTCGCGGTGCTGGCCGAGCACAAGACCGCGGTGCTGTCCCGCGCCCAGCTGTTGGAGCTGGTGTGGGGCTACGACTTCGCCGCCGACACCAACGTCGTCGACGTGTTCATCGGATACCTGCGCCGCAAGCTCGAGGCCGGCGGCGCGCCCAGACTGCTGCACACGGTCCGTGGCGTGGGGTTCGTCCTCCGGCAGCAGTAGGCCATGAACATCCTGTCGCGCGTCTTCCGGCGGACCCCGTCCCTGCGGACCCGCGTCGCGTTCGCGACAGCCATCGCGGCCGCGATCGTGGTCGGCATCGTCGGCACGATCGTGTGGATCGGCATCACCAACGACCGCAAGGAACGCCTCGACCGCCGGCTCGACGAGGCGGCCGGCTTCGCGATCCCGTTCCTGCCTCGCGGGCTCGACCAGATCCCCAAGTCCCCGAACGACCAGGACGCGATCATCACGGTGCGCAAGGACGGCCAGGTGACGTCCAACTCGGACGTCACGCTGCCGGAACTGCCCGCCGGATACGCCGACACCTACCTCGACGGCGTGCGCTATCGGGTGCGCACCGTCGAGATCAGCAGCCCTCAGGGCCCGATGACGGCTGCCGTCGGCGCCACCTACGACGCGACCATCGCCGACACGAACAACCTGCACCGCCGGGTGATCATCATCTGCTCGTTCGCGATCGGAGCGGCGGCGGTGGCCGGCTGGTTGCTGGCGGCGTTCGCGGTGCGACCGCTGAAACGGCTAGCGCAACAGACGCGCGCGATCGACGTCGGTGGTGAGGCGCCCGACATCGACGTCCGTGGCGCGACCGAGGCGGTGGAGATCGCCGACGCCGTCAACGGCATGGTGCAACGCATCTGGGAAGAACAGGACCGCACCAAGGCCGCCCTGGTCTCGTCACGCGACTTCGCCGCGGTGACGTCGCACGAGTTGCGCACCCCGCTGACGGCGATGCGCACCAATCTCGAAGTGCTTGCGACGCTGGACCTCGCCGAGGATCAGCGCAAGGAGGTACTCAACGACGTCATCCGGACGCAGACCCGCATCGAATCGACACTGTGGGCGATCGAAAGGCTGGCTCAGGGCGAACTTTCGACGTCGGACGATCACGTGCCGGTCGACATCACCGAGCTTCTCGATCGCGCCGCGCACGATGCGATGCGCGTCTACCCCGAACTCGACGTGTCGCTGGTGCCTGCGCCAACGGTGATCATCGTGGGCCTGCCCGCCGGGTTGAGGCTGGCCGTCGACAACGCGATCGCCAACGCCGTCAAGCACGGAGGCGCGACCCGGATCCAGCTGTCTGCGGTAAGTTCCCGTGCGGGCGTGGAGATCGCGATCGACGACGATGGCGTCGGGATACCCGAGGAGGAGCGCAAGATCGTGTTCGAACGGTTCTCCCGCGGGTCGACGGCGTCGCACTCGGGGTCCGGCCTCGGCTTGGCACTGGTCGCCCAGCAGGCCGAACTGCACGGCGGCACCGCCTCGTTGGAGGAGAGCCCGTTGGGAGGCGTCCGGCTGCTGCTGCGCCTCCCTGGTCCGAGCTAGCCCCACATCTGCTCAACCGACAGTGATCTCGACGCGGCGGTTCTGTGCCCGCCCGGTCGGCGTGTCGTTTCCGGCCACCGGATTGGCGGCGCCTGCACCGCGCGCCGTCACGTCGGGTGCGGCTACACCGTCCGAAATCAGCGCGTCGGCAACGGATTTCGCGCGGCTGCCACTGAGCGGGACGTTGATCCCATCGCCGCCGGTGCTGTCGGTGTATCCGTCAATGGCCTGCAGTGGACGCGGGCGTCTGCGCGGGAGCGCCCGCTGCATCAACCTGAATGTTGTTGATGACGAGGACATTCGGCCACGTCGCCTTGGCTGAAGCCTCGGCCGCCGCCTTGGCTTCCTCGGAGGAGGCCGTCCCCGTCAACGTCACGGTGTCACCGACGAGGTTCGCACTGAAGCCCTCGATGTCCACGGCGGCACCGAACAAGCCACCCAGTCCGGCGAACTCGGGCGCCTCGACGCCGGGCTTGACCACGAGGTGGTCGACGATGTTCGCGCCGGGCATCGCTTGCCTGATCGAGTCCGGCAACGACGTCGTCAGCGCTTGGTCGGGCAGCTCACCGATCAGGGTGAAACCGTTGGCGGTCCGCACAATTGACATCGCACCGAACTGGCCGCCTGCCTCGGCGGTCGGCGGACCCGACGGCGGGAGGATCGGGGCGGTCAGCGTGGCCGACGGAGCCACGCTCGGTGGCGCGAGTTCAGCAGCCCTGGTGGATCTGCCGGTCGCGCCCCACACGATGAGTGCGAGCAGGGGCACGGCGATCAAGGCAAGCAGCCAACCGGTGCCGGGTTTGCGTCGGTAGAACTTGGAGTTGGTGCGCTCATAGCCGCTGGAGCGATCTTCCTCGTAACCCGACACGGGCCCTCCCTGTCCTCGGAGCCGCCGTCGAGCCTTGAACACCGCCGTGGCTGAGGCGGGGGTCAGCTGGCGTCGAGCAGGTCGATCACGAAGATCAACGTCTTGCCGGACAACCGGTGCCCAGATCCAGCAGGCCCATAGGCCTTTGCCGGCGGGATGACGAGTTTGCGGCGACCGCCGACCCGCATCCCGGGAATTCCGTCTTGCCAGCCCTCGATCAGGCCACGCAGCGGAAACTCGATGGATTCATTGCGGTTCCACGAGCTGTCGAACTCCTCGCCGGTGTCGTATTCGACGCCGACGTAGTGCACCGTCACCTTCCCGCCGGGTACGGCCTCGGCGCCGTCGCCGACGACGAGGTCTTCGATCACGAGCTCTGCTGGCGCTGGACCGTCGGGAAATTCGATCTCGGGTTTAGTGGCCACGGTTTACACGGTAGTCGGGCAGACTGGACGGGTGGCTACAGACCCGAATAAAGACGCTGACATTCTCGCCCGAGTCAATGAGCTCGTTGCCGAGGAGAAGGAACTGCGGGCGAAGCTTCAACACCGCGAGATCGACGAAACCGAGGAGCATCGCCGGCTCCGTGACCTCGAGGTGCAGCTCGACCAGTGTTGGGATCTGCTGCGGCAGCGCCGGGCGTTGCGCGAAGCGGGTCAGGATCCCGACCAGGCCAGCGTGCGTCCCGAGGGCGAAGTCGAAGGTTATCTGGGCTGAGCCAGTGCCATGACCCGCGCGAGCAAATTCGACGCCGTAGTCGTCGGCGGGGGCCACAACGGTTTGGTCGCAGCCGGGTACCTCGCGAAGTCGGGTCTGCGGGTCGCAGTGCTGGAGCGGCTCGACCACGTCGGCGGCGCGGCCGTGTCGGCACACGCATTCGATGGCGTGGATGCGCGGCTGTCGCGCTACTCGTATCTCGTCAGCCTCCTGCCGCAGGGCATCACCGACGACCTCGGCGCCCGGATCCGTCTGGCGCGGCGTCGCTACTCGTCCTACACCCCGGATCCGGCCACCGGCGGACGCACGGGTCTGCTGGTCGGTCCCGGCGGTGACTTCGGCTCCGTCGGCGCGGCCGGGGACGTATCGGGTTTCGACGAGTTCTACCGCCGGTGCCGTGCGGTCACCCAGCGGCTGTGGCCGACGCTGACGCAGCCCCTCCGCACGCGCGCCGAGGCCCGCCGACACGTGCTCGCCGGCGGTGACCCCGATGCAGGCGCGGGCTGGCAGTCGATGCTGGAGCAACCCATCGGCACGGCGATCGTCGGGGCGGTGCGCAATGACCTGGTCCGCGGCGTGATGGCGACGGACGCGCTCATCGGAACCTTCGCGCGCACCGACGACGACACGCTGATCCAGAACGTGTGCTTTCTGTACCACCTCCTGGGGAGCGGCACCGGCGAGTGGGACGTGCCCATCGGCGGCATGGGTGCCGTCAGCGGGGCGCTGGCAGCTGCGGCATGTGGTCACGGTGCCGAGCTCATCACTGGCGCAGAGGTTTACGCAATCGAGCCCGACGGCACGGTCTACTACCGCGCAGAAGGCGCCGAGCACGTGGCCAGCGCCCGGTTCGTCTTGTCCGGGGTGACGCCGACGGTGTTGGCCGCGCTGCTCGGTGAACCCTTGCCGCAGAGCGCACCCGGCGCGCAGGTGAAGGTCAACCTGATGCTGCGCCGACTTCCTCGCCTGCGTGACGAGACCGTCACCGCCGAGCAGGCGTTCGGCGGCACGTTTCACATCAACGAGACGTTCGGCCAACTCGACTCGGCCTACGACGCCGCAGTCGCCGGCCAGGTTCCCGACCCGTTGCCGTGCGAGATCTACTGCCACTCCCTCACCGATCCCACCATCCTGTCCGACGAGCTTCGCCGCTCCGGTGCGCAGACGCTGACGGTGTTCGGGCTGCACACCCCGCACGCCCTCGCGGCGGCCGCTCCCGAGGCGATGCGCACATCTCTCACCGAGGCGGTACTGGCATCGCTGAACTCGATTCTCGCCGAACCGATTCAGGATGTGCTCATGACAGACGCCCACGGCAACCCGTGTGTCGAGGCCAAGACCACCGCGGATCTCGAGGCGACGCTGAACATGACCGCGGGCAACATCTTCCACGGCGCGCTGCGATGGCCGTTCGCCGACGACGACGAGCCGCTCGACACTCCTGCGCAGCGCTGGGGCGTCGCCACCGATCACGACCGGATCATGTTGTGCGGCTCGGGCTCTCGACGTGGAGGCGCCGTTTCCGGCATCGGCGGCCACAATGCCGCAATGGCGGTGCTGGAGACCCGGCGCGCTACGGCGGGCTGACCGTCACGTCAGGGCGTTGGCCATCGCGAGATGCCCCTCGAAGCCGAATGCCGTGGCCATATCCCGGTATCGGCCGACGAAGTCACCGAATGCGGCGTCCTCGCCACGCGCCCGCGCCAGCAGTGCCTGCAGTCGCAGCAGGATGACGTCGACGACGACCAGGCCGTCCATGCCCGCGGCGGCCAGTCTTTCCATCGCCGCCTCGGCTTCCCGCACGTCGCCGTCGCCGCCGCGCTCGAGCAGGGTCTCCACCAGAATCCTGGCGCCAGTGACGCCGTGCGCCAACTGTCCACGATCGAAGACACCGTCCACCACCTCGCGCATCCGCTCGACGGCACCGTCCAGGTCACCGTCACGCGCCATCTCGCGCGCTTCGAAGAGATCCAGAACGGGAAGTTCGCTCTTGTAGAAGTGACCGCTCTCGCACATCTCGCGGATCTCCGCCAGCAGCACCCTGCCCCGCTCGCGGTCGGCGGCTCCCCTTTCGAGCAACACACCGCCGAGGCAGTACATCGCAAGGCCGACCGCGTGGTGATCGCCGCTGTCGGAAGCGATGCCCATCGCCTCCTCGACCTCGCGCAGGGCGGTCTCGTCGGGCACCAGGACACCTTGGAGGGTCGCGACGCTGTGCTTGTAGACCACGCTCTTGCTGAAGGTCAACCGATCGACCCGGCGGCCCATCGCGAGAGCGTCGTCGAAGTCCTCCCGCCAGCCCGGGATGCCCAGCCAGCACCTTGCGACGCCACGGAACACCAGCGCGAGCGCCAGCGGTGATCCAAAGACGATGTCGCCCTTGGCAGGATCGCCTGCTGCCAGATCGATGGTCAGCTGCGATCGTCGCAGAATCTCGGCGATCTCACCGGTCTCCTGTTTGACGATCATCGGTGCGGCCGACAGGGCGATCGTCAGCGTGGGGTCGTCGATCGCATCGAGCAGCGTCAACGCCTCGGTGCCGAGTCGGGACCCCTCCCGCACCAGACCGTGCACCATGTGGTCGGTCATGTGGCCGATCATCGCCACCGCCAGGGACCGCTTGTCTCCGGCTAACGCGGTCAGCTCGCGTACCTCTCGAAAGCCGGAGTCCGACATGCTGGCCGCCGTTCGGTACGCCGTCGCGCAGAGCAGCGTGCCCGCGGCGATCAGCATGGCCAGCCGGTCCGGGTCGTCGGCGGGAAGCGCGTGGGCAACGTGGCGCGCCCGCGCCCAGCTCTTCCTTGCCGCAGCGATGTCCCGGTTCCTCGACCACGCGCCTGCCCGCATGTGCCAGCCGTACGCGGTGCCGATGTCCCCTGAGGCCTCGAGATGCTCGGCGATCAGCGCGGCGTTCTCGTCGGCCAGGGCCGGGTCGCGCTGCTCGATGGCCGTCGCGACGCGCCGATGGACCTCTGCGCGATCAGCCTTCAACTGGGACTCGTAGGCAACCGTGCGAATCATGGGTTGGCGGAACACGTATTCCTCGGGCGACGAGAACTTCACCTGGTCCACCAGCTCGGCGTCGACGAGCGCGTCGAACAGGGGATCGACGCCGACCGCCGCCAGCAGATCGGCACTGAAGCGCGAGCCGATGACGGCGGCCGCGTTCAGGGTGCGCTTCGCGTCTCTACCGAGCCGGTCGATCCGCGCCGCGATGACGGCGTACAGGGTGGGCGGCACGCTGACCTCCGTGACGGCGGCATTGAACGTGTAGCGACCCCGGTGACCCTGCAGAACGCCCCGCTCGGAGAGATCGCGCACGATCTCCTTGACGAAGAACGGATTACCGACCGCACGTTCGGCGACGATCACAGACAGGTCTGCGATCGAGACGTCGGAACCCAGTTGCTCTGCGATGAGTGTCGAGGTCTCCGAACGACTCAGCGGCGCAAGGTTGATCGTTTGCCCGTCCGGCAGTCGGGACAGCACTCCTCGGTACTCGGAGCGGTAGGTGATCAGCACCATCGAGTTGGTGCGGGAAATCACCGCGATGAAGTCGGCCAGCATGGATTCACTGACCTCGTCGATCCATTGGGCATTCTCGATGACGTACATGGCCGGCGATCTCTGGGTCGTCCAGGCCGCCTTGATCAACGCCGTCAGACGCCTGCGCCTTGCGTCCGGATCGAGTCGCGGCACCGCGGCGTCGAGTGCGTTGATGCCGAGCAGGTCCCCGAGGAGAAGCAGGTCTTCCCGGCCTGCTTCGGGCAACTGCTCCTCGAGCCGTGCCCTGTCGGCACGGGAGTCCGAATCACCCACCCTCATCACGACGCGGAGCAGCTGCCCGACGACGTGAAACGGCAGATCCCGGGTGTGCGACTCGGACGTCGCACGAAACACCTGCACACCGCGCGTGGCGGCCGTCGCAGCCAACTCACGGACGACTCGGCTCTTGCCGATGCCGGCGGGCCCGCACAGACCGACGCTGGCACCTCCGTATCCGTCCATGACACCCTCTAAAATGCCTTCCAGGGCGGCCATCTCCCATCGCCTGCCGACGAGTGGCGCGTCGACGCGTCCCGAAAGCGCATGGTGCGGCTTGACTTGCAACAATCTGCGCACGGAAACCGGCCGCGCCCTTCCCTTCACGGGCAGACTTTCGGGTTCACTGAGGTCGACGACGTCCTCGACGAGCCTCGCCGTCGACTCGGAGATCATCACGCCGCCTGGCGCAGCAACCGATTCCATCCGCTGGGCCATACCCACTTGTTCGCCGATGGCGGTGTACGAACGCGGGCCAGAGCCAAGCCTTCCCGCGACGACCTGACCGGAATTGAGGCCGACCCGAACGGCGATGTCGACTCCCTCGCGGTGGAACTCGGCGGCCAGGCGCTGCACTTCGCGCTGCAGGCCCAACGCCGCGAGGCAACCGCGCACCGCGTGATCTTCGAATGCGACCGGTGCCCCGAAAAGAGCCATGATGCCGTCGCCGGTGAACTTGTCCACGGTGCCGCCGTAGCGGTGCACGACTCTGGCCGAAGCGGTAAAGAGCTCAGTCATGATGTTGCGCAACCCCTCTGGGCCAAGCGCAGCGGCGAGGTCCATGGAACGCACGACGTCGGCGAACAGCACGGTGACCTGTTTCAACTCCGCGGGCTCGTCTGAGATCACCACCGCCGAGCCGCAGGCGTCGCAGAATCGGGCGCCGTCACGTTGCTCGGCACCACATTTGCCGCACGTTGGGATCACGGCGATCTGCCCCCTCCCGGCAGCCCCGAACCGCCCGGAGAGATCAGAATAAGCAATTGCGCCCATGCGGGCACGTCAATTAACGGTGCGAACCGTCGAGATCAGCCAGCGGCCAACTTCGCCAAAATCGCCCGCAACGTCCCCAATTCGGTAGAACTGAGCGACGCGAAGGGCGGCGGGGCGGGGTCGTCCACCCCCTCGATGTTCGCTACCACGCGGCGGCCTTCGTCGGTCAGCGAAATGCGCTTAGATCTCCGGTTGCTCGGATCTGCCTCTCGCACAACGAGTCCCCGATCCTCCAGATCGTTCACCGCGACGCTGGTCGCCGGTGCGTCCATCGTTGCGGCCTCGGCGATCTCCTTGGCCGTCATCGGCCGTCTCGCCAGCCTTCGCAACACCCGGACCCTGCTGAACGGCAACCCCGTGGTGTCGATGACGTCGCGCTTCCAGGCATCGCGGTTGTCGAAGACCACCGTCGCCATGGCGCGCCAGACGTCGTCCGCGAGCGAGTTATCCGACATTGGCCTCTACCCTCGGCGCGGTATTGCCTACGATCAGCGGGGCGAGACGTTCGGCCGACCGGAACGCACGCGGGGTCGTCGAGAAGAATCCGAGCGCAGTGATGACCACGCCGAGACCGACGCACACGAACCACAGTGGCCGTGCCGCGGCGGCGAAGTCGGCGCCCGTCCGCGCGATGGCCGCCCCGGCAACCGAACCGCACAGCGCCACACCGATGCTGACACCGACCTGACGACTGGTCGACGTCACCGCAGAGGCCGCCCCGGCCCGGTCCAGCGGCATCCCGCTCACCGCCGCGTTCGTGATCGGCGCGTTGACCATCGAGAACCCGATGCCGAACACCGCGAAGACCACCAGGAGACCCCACACCGGGGTGGTCTTGGTCAGGAACGTCAGCAGCACGGACGCCGTAGTGATCAGGATGCCTGCCACGAGAAGCGACGGGCGCGCGCCGAACCGCCCGACGAGACGACCGGAGATGGGCGAGAAGACCAGCGCGCCAATGGCGATCGGCAGATAGATGAGGCCGGTGTGCATCGCCGAGTATCCGCGCTCACCCTGCAGGTACAGCGACATCATGAACAGGAAGGCACCCCAGGCGGAGAACGCGCACACCGCCGTCAGCGTCGCGGAGGCGAAGGGGATGCTGCGGAAGAAGCGTAGGTCGATGAACGGGTCCCGCCGACGAGACTCGTAGCGCAGGAAGGCGAGGAATGCCAGCAGTGCGACGACGGCGATGACGATGATCCGCGGGTGCGTCCAGCCCAGGCCGGGGCCCTCGATGAGCGTGAACACCACTCCGAACAGGAAGAGGACGGCTAGCGCCTGACCAACCGGATCGATGTTTCGCATCGTCTTGGACTTGGTCTCCGGCACGAAGATCGCGGTCAGGACGACGGCCAGTGCGCAGATCGGCAGGTTGATCCAGAACACTGCGCGCCAGCCGATCAACTCGATCAGGAAGCCGCCGACGACCGGTCCGAGCGCCATCGAGATACCGATGACGGCGCCCCAGAACCCCAGTGCCCGAGCCCGCTCGACGCGTCCGGTGAAGATCTGCGAAATGATCGATAGGGCAACGGGATTGAGCATCGAACCGCCGATGGCCTGCAAGAAGCGAGCGGCGATGAGCATCTCGATGTTTGGCGCCAGGCTGCACAGCAGCGAGCCAAGGGCGAACACGGCGAGCCCGATCTGGAACACGCGCCTGCGGCCGAAGCGGTCACCCGTCGCACCGGAGAGCATCAGCAGGGACGCGAGCACCAGCGTGTAGACGTCGATGACCCACTGCAGTTGGGAGGCCGACGCCCCCAGATCGGTGCGGATGGCGGGTATGGCGACGTTGACGATCGTCGCGTCCATCGACACGATCAGCAGACTCAGGCAACAGGACACCAGGATGACGGCCTTGCGCCGGGGCGTCAGCGTGCCGACGTCGGCGGGCTGGCGGCGACCATCACCGTTGGTTGTATTCACACAACTATTGTGAAACTACAACTATCTCGATCACAACCCCCGATGGCGTGACATTCATCGCAGGCCCTCGCCGAGACTGACGCCAGCGTCGTCAACGGCGCACGGTAACGACAGGGAATGCTATTTCGGCGAAGGCGGGAGGCGACGTGTCAGCGGTTGCCCATGTCGGCGTAGTCGCGCTCGGTGTAGCCGGTGTAGATCTGGCGCGGACGCCCGATCTTGCTGGGCGATTCGTGCATCTCGCGCCAGTGCGCGATCCAGCCGGGCAGGCGGCCGAGGGCGAACAGCACCGTGAACATCCGCGTCGGGAAGCCCATCGCCCGGTAGATGACGCCGGTGTAGAAGTCGACGTTCGGGTACAGCTTGCGCTCGACGAAGAAGTCGTCGGTCAGGGCGACCTCTTCGAGCTGCTTCGCGATGTCCAGCAGCTCGTCGTTGACGCCGAGCTTGCCGAGGATCTTGTCGGCCTGCTCCTTGACGATGCGGGCACGCGGATCGTAATTCTTGTAGACCCGGTGCCCGAAGCCCATCAGCTTCACGCCCTCTTCGCGGTTCTTCACCTTCTTCACGAAGGTCGACACGTCGTCATCCCCGGTGCGGATCTTCTCCAGCATCTCCAGCACGGCCTGGTTCGCGCCACCGTGCAGCGGACCCCACAGCGCGTTGATGCCGCCCGACACGGACGTGAACAGGTTGGCCTGCGACGAGCCGACCAGCCGCACCGTCGACGTCGAGCAGTTCTGCTCGTGGTCGGCGTGCAAGATCAGCAGAAGGTCCAGCGCCCGAACGATTTCGGGGTCGACCTCGTAGGGCTCGGCGGGGAACCCGAAGGTCATCCGCAGGAAGTTCTCGACCAGGGTCAGCGAGTTGTCGGGGTAGAGGAACGGCTGGCCGACCGATTTCTTGTAGGCGTAGGCCGCGATGGTGGGCAGCTTGGCCAGCAGCCGGATCGTCGAGAGCTCGACCTGCTCCTTGTCCAGCGGGTCGACTGAATCCGGGTAGTACGCCGACAGGGCGTTGACCGCGCTGGACAGCACCGGCATCGGATGCGCGTTGCGGGGGAAGCCATCGAAGAACCGCTTGAGGTCCTCGTGCAGCAGCGTGTGGCGCTGAATCTGGGTGGTGAACTTCTCGAGCTGCTCGGTCGTCGGCAGCTCCCCGTAGATCAGCAGATAGCTGACCTCGATGAACGTGGACTTCTCCGCCAGCTGCTCGATGGGGTATCCGCGATAGCGCAGGATGCCCGCGTCGCCGTCGATGTAACAGATGGAACTCTTGGTGGAGGCCGTGTTGACGAAGCCGCCGTCGAACGTGGTGTATCCGGTCTTGGCCAACAACGAGCCCAGTGCGATGCCGTCGGCTCCCTCCGTCGCCTTCACGATCTCCAGGTCGATCTCGCCCCCCGGGTAGCGGAGGGTGGCGACCTCGTCGGAACTGGAGTCTTCGGGCACGTTAACCCCTTCTACGGTTGGCGACCGGAACGAAGCTGTCCGTCATTAGTGGAAGGTAGTCGCTCTGCACTTTGCGCGCTTGCGGGGGGTTGACCCACGGAGCCATCCGTGGAGGTCGGCCCGTTCGTCCACGGTGTCCAGGTGCGGCGGAACAACTCGTACTGGGCGCAGAGGCGGTCGCAGAGAACGCGCGGCTCGAGCGGGTCGTTACCCGGCATCCCAAGGCCTGCGAAGGCATTGGCGAACAGCACCGTCCAGGTGTCGCCGACCATCCGCACGGCTGGGTCCCAGGCGGTTCCGCCCATCCGACGACCCATCACGGTGAACGCGACCCGCTGCTCGACCGGTCGCTGGTGCAGGAAGGCCGAGGACCGCAGCGACTCTGCGTTGTTGATGATCTGAATGAGCACGGCCATGCGCTTGAAGCCCGGCGTCTGATAGCCCTTGTCCGGACCGAACACCTCGAGATGCGCGCGCAGCAGGGCCTCGTACTCGTTGATGTCCGTCGGCTGGTGACTGAGTGCGTCGGCGAGGTAGCCGTCCATGTCGCCGGTCATCGCGGTGATGACCGATTCCTTCGTCGGAAAGTATCGGCTGAAGGTTCTAGGCGACACGTCGGCGGCGGCGGCGATCTGCTCGACCGTGGTGTTGTCGTAGCCCTGCTTCAAGCACAGCTCGGCAGCGGCTTCGATCAGCGTCGCGCGGGTTCGGATCTTCTTGCGTTCCCTCAGGCCGTGGGACGGGGCATGTTCAGCCATACACCGGCTCGTAGTCGGCCCCCGCCGATGGACTTTGCAGATCGGACGAAATCACTGCCAACTGCCCGAACGCCTCGTTGAGGCGATCCACCATGACCGTCGGCCCCAACCGGACGGTCTCGGTGTCGGCGATGAGGTCGCCACACGCGGCCACGATGGTGGCCGAGAAGATCACGGACACCAATTGCACCCGCCGATCGTCGATGTTCAGGCCCATGCGCTTTGCCAGCACGACGTGAGTGACGTCGTGCCGAAACTCCAAGGCCGCCTGCTTCAGGCTGTCCGAGGCGTTGATGACGCGCAACATGAGGATGATGCGGTCGGGGGTAAGCCTGCCGATCTGCCTGGTCGCCACGCGCCTCAGAACCGCCACGTGGGCCTGCCGCATGGCCTCGAGCGGACCGACCTCGGACTCCACCGTCTCGAGTTCCATGGCCACCTCGTGTGCGTAGTCGTCGACCAAGGTGAGGAACACCGCATCCTTCGTGGGGAAGTAGCGGCTGAAGGTCCTTGGCGACACGTCGGCTGATGCGGCGATCTGCTCGACGGTGGTCTGCTCGTAGCCGTGCTTCAGACAGAGATCCATGGCAGCGTCGATGAGCACCGCACGCGTCCGGAGCTTCTTGCGCTCACGGAGGCCCGGCGACTCATTGGACATGTCGGCCACGACAAGATGTTAACCCTCTTGCACTCGTCAAATGCCGAGCGGCGAACTCAGACCCGGTAGCGGACGAAGGCGGGTACCAGCAGCGCCGCGATCACCACTCCGGCGACCACTAGGCCGCCACCGCCCGCAGCGGCCACCGTCGTACCGACGACTGCGGCCGACGCACCGTGAACCGCGTCGGCCAGGCGCGGACCACCAGCCACGACGACCGTGAAGACACCCTGCAGTCGACCGCGCAACTCGTCGGACGCCACCTCCTGCAGAATCGTCGATCGGAATGCCGACGACACCATGTCGGCGGCACCGCCAATTGCCAGGAACGCCAGTGCGATCCACAGCAAAGCACCGGCGTGCCCGCCCGCGAATCCGGCGGCCAGCCCGAAACCGATCATTGCCACGCCCCACACGACGATGGCGATGACCACCGCCAACCCCTGTCTCTTGATCCGCGGTAACCAGCCAGAGAACACGCCGCCCGCGACGGCGCCCGCCGCGATGGCCGCGGACAGGTATGCCATCGCGGTGCTGCCTTCGACGGGGCCACCGAAGCTCTGGTGTGCCATCTGCGGGAACAGCGCCCGTGGCATGCCGAAGATCATGGCGATCAGGTCGACGACGAAGGACATCAGCACCACCCGGTTGCCCGCCAGATAGCGAAAGCCGTCGAGGACCGCGGCCAAGCCCCACTTCGAGGAGCCCTGCGCCGTCCCGGTCGGTGGCATCTTGGTAAGCCGGAACGTCGCCACGATCGGTGCCACGCACGTGATGGCATCGATCAGGTACAGCGTCGACAGGTCGACGAAGTGCAGAAGCACGCCGGCGAGCAGTGGTCCGACGATCGCGCCGAACTGCATCACCGTCATGTTCAGCGAGTTCGCGGCCGGAAGTTGCTCGGGGGGCACCATCCGCGGGATCGACGCCGACCGGGTGGGGCTGTTGATCGCGAAGAACGCCTGCTGCACCGACAGCAGACCAAGCACCACCCACACGTTGTTCAGGCCGAGCGCCGCCTGCACCCACAGCAGCACCGACGCCACCGCGAGTCCGATGGATGCGATGAACAGCAGCAGCCTGCGGTCCATCGCATCCGCCCACGCGCCACCCCACAGACCGAAGATCACCAGGGGCACGAACGCGAAGAGGCCCGAGAGACCGACGTAGGCCGAGTTCTCCGTCAACGCGTAGAGCTGGACGGGGACGGCGAAGATCGTGAGGTTCGCGCCGATGACGGTGACGATGCCTGCGAGCCAAAGCCTGCGGAAGTCCGGTGTCCGCAGAGGCGCGGTGTCGGCGAGGAGTCCCGCCACCCTCAGGGCTGCAGTCGCTCGACGGTGACCGAACCGGAGTTTGCAGTCACCCGGATCCGATTGTGGACCCGATTCTCGCGGCCCTGCCAGAACTCGATCACGTCAGGGGCGATGCGGTAACCACCCCAGTTCGGGGGCACCGGTACCTCCTTGACGTCGGCGAATCGCTCGGTAACGGCGGCGAGCTGGTGCTCCAACGCCTCACGGGAGGCGATGGGACGGGACTGATGCGACGCCCACGCACCGAGCTGTGAGCCGCGCGGTCGCTTGGACCAGTAGTTCGCCGTCACTTCTTGAGCAACCTTCGTGACGGCGCCGCGGACATGGACCTGACGCCCGAGGGCGAACCACGGGAACGTCGCCGACGCGTAGGGAGTCGCGGCGAGCTGCTCTCCCTTGTCGGAGTCGTAGTTGGTGTAGAAGGTGATGCCGGTTTCGTCCACGCCCTTGCACAACACCGTCCGGGTGACTGGCCTTCCCCCGGCGTCGACCGTGCCGACCACGATGGCATTGGGCTCGGCGATGCCCGCGCGTTCAGCATCGGCTAACCACTTGCGCAACAAGATGATCCAGCCATCGACAACCCAGTCGACGTCCAGATCGGGGCTACCGTCCTTCTCTGGAGATCCGTACTCCACGCGCATGCGTGCCAGGTGCTCTTCATCCTCCGAAACCACGCCGCAGACGCTACGCCCACCGCTGGGTAGCCGGGTTACCGACCGGTAATGATCGGCGGTGGCCCGAGTGCGAGAAT
The DNA here is from genome assembly GCA_025965555.1 of Mycobacterium sp. GTDB lineage: Bacteria > Actinomycetota > Actinomycetes > Mycobacteriales > Mycobacteriaceae > Mycobacterium. The sequence goes on along the minus strand of JAOPWT010000204.1, from coordinate 7,265 downwards.
CGGCTCATGACTAGCGCCTCCATACCCGACGGCTTCGTAGAGGGCCTGGAAGGCGTCGTCGCCTTCACCACTCAGATCGCCGAACCGGACAAGGACGGCGGAGCGCTGCGCTACCGCGGCGTCGACATCGAGGACCTGGTGACCAAGCATGTCACCTTCGGGGACGTGTGGTCGCTACTGGTCGACGGAAGGTTCGGCCGTGGCCTGACGCCCGCGGAACCCTTCCCGCTGCCCATCCACACCGGTGACGTCCGGGTCGACGTGCAGGCGGGGCTGGCGATGCTCGCGCCGATCTGGGGTTATCAACCGCTCCTCGACATCGACGACGACACCGCCCGCAGTCAGTTGGCCCGCGCCTCGGTGATGGCCCTGTCCTATGTCGCTCAGTCGGCCCGCGGCATCTATCAGCCCGCCGTGTCGCAGCGAACCATCGACGAATGTTCCACCGTCACAGAACGTTTCATGACGCGGTGGAAGGGCGACCCCGACCCGAGGCACGTCGAGGCCATCGACGCGTACTGGGTGACCGCTGCCGAGCACGGGATGAACGCCTCGACCTTCACGGCGAGGGTGATCGCCTCGACGGGGGCCGATGTGGCCGCCTCGCTGTCGGGCGCCGTCGGCGCGATGAGCGGCCCGCTGCATGGTGGCGCGCCGGCCCGCGTGCTGCCGATGATCGAGGAGGTCGAGCGTTCCGGAGACGCCCGCGCCGTGGTCAAGGGAATCCTGGATCGCAAGGACAAGCTGATGGGCTTCGGGCACCGGGTCTACCGTGCCGAGGATCCCCGGGCCCGCGTGCTGCGGGCGACGGCCAAGCGACTGAAGGCGCCCCGCTACGACGCGGCGGCCGCACTCGAGCAGGCCGCGCTCGCCGAGTTGCGCGAGCGACGCCCCGACCGTGCGATCGAGACCAACGTCGAGTTCTGGGCCGCCGTGATGCTCGACTTCGCAGGCGTTCCGCCCAAGATGATGCCCGCCATGTTCACGTGCGGGCGCACGGCGGGTTGGTGCGCACACATCCTCGAACAGAAGAGGCTCGGCAAGTTGGTTCGCCCGGCGGCCATCTACGTCGGCCCAGCACCGCGCAGCCCGGAATCCGTCGAGGGCTGGGACCAGATCAGGGCGTCATGAAGTCCGTCGAGACCTTCGCCTCGGCGGCGGGAGCGTTCGCCACCCTCGTCCGCGCCATTCCCGAGTCTGCTTGGGACGGGCCAGGTCTCGGCGATTGGGATCTGCGCGCACTCGTCGGACACGCGTCGCGCTCGCTGATCACCGTCAGTACGTATCTGCAGCATCCCGCGGAGCGCGAGGACGTGACGAGCCCGGCCGACTACTACGTGCAGATCATGGAGTACGCGTCGAACACCGGGGCCGAGGCGATCAGCGAGCGCGGTCGCCAGGCGGGCCGCGAGCTGGGTGAGCATCCCGCGGCGACGATCGAGGCGCTGCGGCAGCGCGTCCTCGGCGAGTTGGCCGGTGTCGACGATCCGCTGATCGAGGTGATCGGCGGGTTGGGCATCCGGTTGAGCAACTACCTGCCGACCCGGGTGTTCGAACTGGCCGTCCACGGCCTCGACATCGCCGGGGCAACGGGCGTCGACTTCGCGGTGCCCGCACCCGTCCTCGAGGAGGCGACGGTGCTGGCCGCGCGCATCGGAGTGGCCCTCGGTCAGGGCGAGACCGTGTTGGCGGCGCTCACCGGCCGGTCCGCACTGCCCGTCACGTTCTCGGTCGTGTAACCAGGACGGCGGGTCACGCGGGCGCAGATCGGCCCACCGGCGACCAACGTGAACGGGACGGCCATCGGGAACTGCGGATCGGTGGACCGGATCTCGGAGCCGCGGACGATGGTCGCGAGGGCCAGTGCGAGTTCGAGCATGGCGAAGTGGTCACCGACGCAGGTCCGCGGGCCCGCCCCGAACGGCAGGTACTGCCAGCGGTCGATGTTCGTCATCGCCTCGGGCCGGAACCTGTCCGGGTCGAACGTCGCCGCGTCGGGCCACAGCGCCGGGTCGCGCTGGACCGCGTAGACGCCGACCATCACCATCGTGCCCGCCGGAACCCGGTAACCGTCGACCTCGATGTCCTTGGTGACCAACCGGCCGGACACCGCGGCAGGGGGGCACAGGCGCAGCGCCTCGTGCAGGACCTGCATCGTGTAGCGGAGCTGGGGCACGTCGTCCGGCATCAGTATGCGATCGGCGATCGTCGCCGCCTCGGCCCTGACCCGTTCCTGCAACTCCGGATGCCTGCCCAACTGCCACAGCGCGTACGCCAGTGTGGTCGCCGTGGTGTCGTGGCCTGCGCCCATGAACACGATCAGCTCGTCGCGGATCTCCTCGTCGCTGAGCCGGCGGCCCGTCGCGGGGTCCGCGGCGTCGATGAGCGCGCGCACCAGCGGCGCGTCTCGGGTCGCGTCCTCCCGGCAACCCCGCAACACTTCTGACGCCAACTCGCGCAATTCGCGGCTCGCCTGGCACGCGCGCCTACGGGCAGGCGTTGGCAACCAGGACGGTAGCCGCACCGGAGTCGCGCCGCGATCTGCGATGTACTGCAACATGATCCGCAACGGCTCGGCGATTCTGTCGGCCTGGTCGTCGAGGTCGAGTCCGAGCACGGACCTGCCGAGCGCGCGCAGCGTCAGCCGACGGCACTCGAGGTCGAGATCCACGTCCCGCCCCGTGGCCCAACTCGATGCAATCGTCTCCGCGGCTTGGGCCATGTGGCTGCCGTAGCTCTTCACGTGCTTCTTCGTGAAGAGCGGCTGCAGAAGGCGACGTCGCGGCACCCAGTCCGCGTAGGTGACGTCGAAGAGGTTGGCGCCGATCAGACCGCGCATCTCGTCGTGGATGCGAGTGCGTTCGGTGACCCCGGGGCAAAGACCGAGGACGTCGTGAATGCCCTGTGGCGACGTGGTCACGACGATCTCCGGCATCAACCACTTGGGAGCCAGCTTCACCCGGGCGACTGGTCCACCTGCGGCCCTGAACTTCTCGCATCCCGTGTGATAGGTGCGCAGTGCCGCGAGTTGTTCTCTGACGGGCAAGGGGCTTCTCGGCGCGAGCGGCAGGGCCGCGACGTCGTGGTTCTGACTGGTCGTCGACATGTTTTCAGCATCACGTCGTAGGCCCCGGCTGTCTTAAGTAGTCGACTACCTAAAATCGATGAGGAATGGCTCTCCGGATGGTCGGTAGTACTGAGACCACCCGCCCGTCGAGAGGAACCACCGTGGCCATCGAAGTACAACCAACCCTGTCACCCCACCTCGTCGTCGACGACGCTGCTGCGGCGATCGACTTCTACGTCAAGGCGTTCGGAGCCACCGAATTGGGCCGGGTGCCGCATCCCGACGGTCGGCTCGTGCACGCGGCCCTGAGCCTCAATGGGTCGACGGTGATGCTCAACGACGACTTCCCCGACTACAACGACGGCAAGTCATCAACGCCGAAGGCGTTGGGCGGCACCCCCGTCACCATTCATCTGCAGGTGCCCGACGTCGAGGTCGCGTTCGCACGGGCACTCGATGCGGGCGCGGTGGTGGTGGCTCCGCTGGAGGACCAGTTCTGGGGTGACCGCTACGGGGTGGTACGCGATCCGTTCGGGCACCAGTGGTCGCTCGGGCAGCCCGTGCGCGAGGTCAGCAGCGAGGAGATCGCCGCGGCGATGGGCGGTGGCTAGCGCCGTAGCCCCGCGAGCAGTCGTTGACCGATCGATCGCGTCGGTGCCGTCGCGGCGGCCGCGAGCATGTCGGGAACCGCCGTGAACTTGTCGCGCGGACGGTCCGCGCCGCCCCGGGCGATCTCCGCCTGGTCGATGGCCTTCCACCCCGCCGCGTCGACGACGGCAGGCTGACGGGCCCGGATCAGCTTCTCCAACGCCGAGGGCGTGCCCACCGGATCGATCAGTACTCCGTCGTTGTAGTCGGCGACGAGGTTGCGCACCGTCTCCGCCGCGCACGATTTGTTGGTGCCGATGAACCCCGTCGGACCCCGCTTGATCCAGCCGGCCACGTATGCGCCACGCGCTCCGACGACGCGCCCACCCTCATTCGGAACCACTGCGGTCATTTCGTCGAACGGCAGATCGCGAATTGGCTTGCCGCGGTAGCCGATCGACGTCAGCACCAGGCCCGCCTCGAACCGCTGGATCTCGTCGGTGCCGGTCGTGGTGAACGCGATGCCCGCGACGCTGTCCTCGCCGAGCAGGCGCAGCGGAGTCAGCCGGTAGGCCAACCGGATGCGGGGCCGACCGATCGGAGCGGCCGCATCACCGAGCTTGGCCAGAACCTCGAGCTTGTTGCGGGTGAGCGGGTCGGTCTCGGTGGACAGATCGCGAAGGACTTGGTCGTGATCGGCTGAGGCGAGCACGACCTCGTGCGTTGCGGTCAGTCCAATCAACTCCGGCAGCGTGAACGCCGATGCCGCGGGCCCACGCCGCGCCGCGACGACGACTTCCCGAACCCGGGAGTGACGCAGGGCAGCGAGTGCGTGGTCGGAGACATCGGTGCGGGCCAGATCGTCCGGATCGGAGGTGAGGATGCGCGCGACGTCGAGGGCGACGTTGCCGTTGCCGACTATGACAACGCGCTCCGAGCTCAGATCGACTGGCAGATCGGCGAATTCGGGATGACCGTTGATCCAGGCCACCATCTCGGTCGCGGTGCCGCTACCCGCGAGGCCCATCCCGTCGATGTCGAGGCGGCGGTCGTTGGGCGCGCCGACGGCGTAGAGGACAGCGTGATGATGCTCGGCCAGTTCGGCGTACGAGACGTGGTTGCCGACTTCGACGTTGAGGAAGAAGTTGAAGCCCCGTTTGGCGGTGATGCGGTCGAACAACTTGGTGACACGCTTGGTGGTCTGGTGGTCCGGCGCGACACCTGCGCGCACCAAACCGTATGGCGTCGGCAACTTCTCGAACACGGTGACGCGCACACCCTGCTGGGTCAGCAGTTCGTCGGCGGCATACATCGCCGCGGGACCCGAGCCGACGATGGCGACCGTCAACGGGCCGCTCGAACGGCGGTGGACGGCGGGCGCCTCCATCACGGGCGCCAACTTCGACGTCGGTGGCAGCTTGCCTTCGCGCTTCGGGTAGAACGCCGCGTTGAGTTCGACGAACACCTGCTGCTTGTCATCGAGCTTGCTGTCGGGCGAGATGGCCCCGACCGGACACGCACTGACGCACGCGCCGCAGTCGACGCACGCGACCGGATCGATGTAGAGCATCTCGGCGGTCGCGAAGCCCGGCTCGTCCGGCGACGGATGGATGCAGTTGACCGGGCAGGCGTAGACACAGGACCCGTCGCTGCAACACGACTGGGTGATGACGTGTGGCATGGACGCCTACGCGACCGACACCAGGTGCTGGCGCTGGGGCTCGCTGCGATAGCGGCTGGGCTCGCCGTTGATCCGGCAGATCCGCCAGATCAGCTTGGCGACCGGGTTCATCAAGCCGGTGTCCTTGCACAGCATCCGGACGTCACCGAACATGTCGCGCAACATCTTTCGGGACTCGGGCGATTTGAAGAAGATCTCCTTGCGGACCGAACGCGGGATGTCGAATTCCTTCCAGAACGCCCGCGGCGGCACGATGATGGCTGAGCACAGGACTCGCATCGTGAGTGGGACGTAGAGCGACAACCAGAACCGCTTGAGCCGTGACAGGTGGGGAACCCGCTTGCGCAGGTACTCGTGCGCGAACGATATGTGCCGCGCCTCCTCGGCCACGTGAATGGCCATCACCCGTTCCATGATCGGATGCAGGGTCTTGCCCTCGCGCAGCACGTTCTTCTGCGTGTGGTCGATCGGTTCCTCGCCGGCGAGGATGCCGAACCAGAACGGGATGGGCAGCGGCCCGGCGACCAAGGGGATGAACGGCTGGACCCACTTGAGCAGCCTCGGCATGCCTGGCACGTCGGCACCGATGCGGTTCACCATCTCCTGGAACATCAGGGTGTGGTTGCACTCCTCGACCGCCTCGTGCAGGCAGTACCGGTACTCCGGTGAGTTGTTGGGCGTCCAGAACGAGTACTCCATGAGGCCACGGATCAGAATCGACTCGAAGTGCAGCCCGACCTTGGCGACGTTGGCTTGGCGCCACATGCCGATCTCGATCTGGCGCTCCTTCGACTGCGCCTGGTACCAGGGGTGCTGACCGATGGGATCCGTCGCAGGCAGAACCCAGCGCTCGTCATCGGGGATCACCGCAAACTCCGGCGTCTCCCAGTCGATGTCGGTGTAGGGATTGAAGTTGCGCCGCACAGACCCCTCGGACAGTGTGGTCAGCGTGTCTACGTACGCAGTGTCGTCGAGGACGTCCATGTTCTTGCGCCAGCGGCGGATGGTGCGCGTCTTGGCGATCTTGACAGCCATTCGAAGCCTCCCGTGAGGTTTACATTTGTCGGCTTGCTGTCCACACGGTACCGGAGGTCCCAGGAATTGAACAGGGCATTTTCGCGGATGTGCGCTGACCGGGTTATTCACATCACATGTGACGCAGGTATCAGGCCCTGATGGTCGAACTCAAGACCGAGACCCAGATCGCGGCCATGACCGAGGCCGGCGCCGTCGTCGCCGAAGCCCTTCGCGCCGTCATCGAGTACGCCGCGCCCGGTCGCTCCACCCTCGACCTCGACAGAGTCGCCAGCGACGTATTGGCCAAGCACGGGGCGGGTTCGCCGTTCCTCGACTACCACCCGCGCTGGGCGCCGGTTCCGTTCCCCGCCGTGCTCTGCGTCAGCGTGAACGACGCCGTCGTCCACGGCATCCCCACCCACCGTGCTCTCGCCGACGGTGATCTGGTGTCGGTGGACTTCGGGGCCACGTTGCGTGGGTGGTGCGGTGACGCGGCCCGCACTTTCATCGTCGGAACCCCGCGCGCCGAGGACGTTGCACTCATCGCGGCGACCGACGCGTCGCTCGCGGCCGGCATCGCCGCGGTGAAGCCCGGCAACACCCTCGGCGACGTCGGCCATGCGATTGCCACCACCGCACGCCAGGCGGGTTACGGAATGCTCGCCGACCACGGCGGGCACGGGATCGGGCGCACGATGCACGAGGCCCCGCACGTGCCCAACGAGGGCCGTGCCGGCAAGGGCATGAAGTTGCGGCCGGGACTCGTCATCGCGATCGAGCCGATGCTGATCGCCGACGGCACCGACGAGTACACGCACGACTCCGACGGCTGGACGCTGCGCACCGCGACCGGCGCGAGGGCCGCGCACAGTGAACACACCGTCGCCGTCACCCGTGACGGCGTCCGCATCC
>JAOPWT010000596.1 GCA_025965555.1 Mycobacterium sp. | reverse complement strand
CTGCCGTTCATCAATGGCGGCGAGCATGTGCCGGTGCCGGAGATTCCGACGTTGCTCAGCCTGGGCGTCATCATCGTCACGCTCGTCATCACCACCGTCGCGAGTCTCTACAAGACCCGGGTCGTCGACAAGAAGGCCGAGTCGGCCGAAGAGCCCAGCTAGCAGCCGTCGAGTTGCCGATCGGGGGGCAAGGCTTCAAGATCCGAGCCAATGGACTCCCAACAAGCTCGCGAGCTGGCTTCCGTCGATGCGCTCGGTCAAGCGGAACTCGTCGCGTCGGGTGAGGTGACGGCCGTCGAACTCCTCGACGCCGCCATCACCCGGCTCGGCGCAGCCCGTCACCTCAACGCCGTCATCACCGATCTGTTCGACCGCGGCCGTGCACAGGCCGCGGCGCTCGACGACTCCGGTGCGCTGCGCACGGGCCGGGCGGGCCCACTGGCGGGCGTTCCGTTCCTGCTGAAGGACCTGGGCGCATCACTGGCGGGGGCGCCGGAGGCGATGGGTTCGCGGGCGCTGCGCTCCCACGTCGCGAGCGAATCAGCCTGGATCGTCGAACGGTATCTGGACGCCGGCCTGGTCGTGTTCGGAAAGACCAACACCCCGGAATGGGGCAACCACTGCACCACCGAGCCGTACCTGTTCGGGCCGACGGTGAATCCCTGGTCACCCGACATCACCCCCGGCGGATCCAGCGGCGGCTCGGCCTCGGCGGTCGCGGCGGGCGTCGTACCTGCCGCATCCGGCGGCGACGGCACCGGCTCGATCAGGGTGCCTGCCTCCTGCTGCGGGCTGGTGGGCCTCAAACCGCGCCGCGGGCGCAGCTCCTTCGCGCCGGATGGCGGCCAGGGCATGGAGGGTCTGGTCAACGGCCACGCACTCACGCGCACCGTCCGCGACAGCGCTGCCCTGCTCGACGTCATCAGCGGATCCGCCACCGGTGATCCGTACACCGTGCCCGCTCCCGACACGCCGTTCCTAACGGCGATCGCCAAACAACCCACGGCTACGCGGATCCTGACCACGACCGACTCGCCGTTCCCGGGCACGCCGACGCACCCCGAGGTGGTCGCGGCCGTGGAATCGGTGGCAGGGGCGCTGGCCCACCTCGGGCACCATTTGGACGCCGGCGCCCCGACGTTCGACCCCGACGTCGTCGCCGACGCGATCGCCGTCCTGCACACGGTCAGCAACGCTCAACTGCACGCCTTCGGCAAGCAGGTCCTCGGCCGCGAACCCGACGAGGACGACTTCGAGCCGAGCAGTTGGGTGATGATGCGCGAGGGCTTCACGACGACCGGCGTCGCGTATGCGGAGGCGATCGGGGCCGTGCACGCTCAGACCCGCCGATTCGCCGCGGGCATGGCCGACCACGACGTGTTGCTGGTGCCGACACTGCTCACTCCCCCTCCCCCCTACGGGCTGTTGAATCAGCCGCGCGGCACCACCCGCGCGTTCTTCGACGTCGAGTTCGCCACCACGGGCTGGACGACGATGGCGAACGTCACTGGCTGGGCGGCGATTTCGCTTCCGCTGGGGGTGACGTCGACGGGCCTGCCGATCGGCGTTCAGCTGGTGGCCCGCGACGAAACGGTCCTGTTGCAGCTCGCGTCGCAGCTCGAAGCGGCGATGCCGTGGTCGGGCAGGTTGCCCGCCGGCTGGATCGGCTAGCTGAATCCGCTACTGCGCCAACGGTATTCTCGCCGTCAATGTCGTACCGCCACCGTGCGGGCTCGACACGTGGAGGCGACCGGACACCGCTTCCACCCGGTCCCTGAGCCCGATCAGTCCCGAGCCGCCCCCAGCGGACGTGGCGCCACCGATGCCGTCGTCGGCGACCGCGATGTGGAGTTCGTCTGCCTCGCGGCCCACCCGGATGTCGACTCCAGAGGCTTGGGAGTACTTCGCGGCGTTGGTCAGCGCTTCGGCGACCACGTAATACGCGGCGACCTCGATGGATTCGGGGAGTCGCCCGTCGACGTCGACGTCGATGCCGACCGGAATCGCGGAGCGTCGTGCGAGTGCTCGCAGCGCGGGTCCGAGACCACCCTTGGACAGGATCGCGGGGTGGATGCCGCGCGACAGCTCCTGCAGATTGGTGTAGAGCTCCGCCAGCCCGTTGATCACGTTGTCGAGTTGTCTGCGAACCGCCTTGTCCTCTTCTGCCACCGACGCCTCCACCGTCCGCAGTCCCAGTCCCAACGCCACGATCCGCTGCTGGGCACCGTCGTGCAGATCGCGCTCGAAGCGCCTTCTGGCCTGATCGCTGGCGGCCACGATGCGCGCTCTGGACGCCTTGAGTTCGGCGCGGGTCTCGGCGTTCGCGATGGCGGTGGCGACCAGATCCGCGAAGTCGCAAATTCGTTCCTCGGTCTCACGCGGCAACGGCTCCTGGCGAATCGACCCGACGATCAGCGCGCCCCGCGGCTCGTCGTCGATGGTGATGGGCACACCCACACCGGAGTGCAGGCCAAGTCCGCGCATCCGGGACGCGATGGTCCCTGCGAGGCCCGCATAGTCGTCGATCCTCGCCGGGGTGCCGGTGCGCCGGACCAGACCCGTGATGCTGTCGCCGTCGACCGGGAGGCGTTCACCCGCTTGAAGAGGCTCGCGGCCCGGCCGATCGTGCGCGGCGAGCACCGTGCACGTGTCGTCGGAGTCGAATCGGACCAGGGTCACGTGTTCGACGTCGAGCCCGCGGGCCAACTCCGTGACGGTGACCGGATACACGGCCACGGGATCGGCACCACGGGCCACCAGGGTGGCGACGCGGCGCAACGCCGCCTGCTGGGTGGCCAGCGCGGCCGCCTCGCGTCGGCGTGCCTCGGCCTCGGCGGCGCGTAGTCGAGCCTGGCCTGCCAGGACGTTGGCCAGCAGCGCGACGGGGAGGAACACGAACAACGCCGCCGCCACACCGTCCATGTGGAAGTACAGATAGACCAGGGTGCTGCCGATCGTCGTGGCAATCGCGAGACGGAACTTCCAGCCCGCCGATACCACGAGCACCCCGAGCAGGAAGAGGGCTCCGAACGCGTTCTCGGGCGCGACGCGCGACAGGTAGACCACGATGAGCGTCTCGGCGGCGATGAAGCCGACGGCGACCACGATGCCCCAGCCCAGAGGGCGTGCCGTTGGCCGTAGGAACAGGGTGAGGAGCCGGCCGCGGAAGGTCTGGAACCAGCCTTTCCGCTCGTCGTCGGCAGTCATCGGTCGCTCGGTCATCGCACCGGATGCTAGTGCGTTCACATGGAACATTCCGGCTAGCAGCAATGCCCGCCTAGTGAGGACCTGACAAGCTCGTCTAATGAGGTTTTGCGGGGGTGTCCTGTGCGCTGTCTGATCGTCGACGACAGTGCCGACTTCCGAGACGCCGCGACCAACATGCTCGAGCACGCAGGGATCGACGTCGTCGGGGTGGCGTGCAGCGCGGCGGAGGCGTTGAGCCGCTACGCCGACCTGCGCCCGGACGTCACCCTGGTCGACATCGAACTCAATGGGGAGAGTGGATTCGACGTCGTCGAACAGTTGCACGCCGCGGAAAGTCTCGCACCATCGACGATCCTGATCTCCACGCACTCCGAACAGGACTACGCCGAGATGATCGCGGCCAGTCCGGCGCTGGGATTCCTGGCGAAGTTCGCGCTGTCGCCCGCTGCGATCAGGGGCATGCTCGACCGCTAGCCGCGCTCACAGCGAGTCGAGGTACATGATCACCGCGCGGACCCGACGGTGCTCGTCTTGCGTCTCGGGGAGGTTCAACTTCGTCAGGATGCTGCGTACGTGTTTCTCGACGGTCCCCTCGGTGACCCAGATCCGTCCGGCGATTCCGGAGTTGGAGAGGCCCTCCGCCATCAGCGTGAGAACTTCGCGTTCACGGGTGCTCAGGGCGTCGAGGGGGTCGTCGCGACGACGTGCCGACACCAACTCTTGAACGAGGGCGGGGTCGACGACCGACGCGCCCGCCGCGATCCGTCCGGCGGTCTCGACGAAGTCGTCGACGTTGGTGATCCGGCTCTTGAGCAGATACCCGATCGAGTGACCGCCCGCAAGGAGTTCCATCGCATGCTCGACGTCGACGTGGGCCGACAGCACCAGGATGGCGATGTCGGGCCACTGTGCCCTGATCGTCTTGGCCGCGTCGAGCCCCTCGGTATCGTGCGACGGCGGCATCCGGATGTCGGTCAGCACCAGCGCGGGCTGGCGTTCGCGGACCATGTCGAGCAACTCGACCGCATTGCCCGCCTGCCCGACGACCTCGAAACCGGATCGCTCCAGGAGGCTGGCCAGCCCCTCACGGAGCAAGACGTCGTCATCGGCGACGACCACGCGTATGGCACTCATCGGGGAGATTCTCGCATCCCCAGCTGGCCTGCGCAGGCGGTGCCACCCGTGGTGCCGAAGTGGTAGGGCCAAGGCCCGCTTCCGCGCAAAACTCGCGTGCGACACTTTCGGGATGGTGATGCCTATCGCACGTCCCAAGCTGGAGGGCAATGTCGCCGTCGGGGCGGATCGTCAGATCGGATTTGCCGAGTTCGGCGACCCGCAGGGCCGCGCCGTGTTCTGGCTGCACGGCACACCCGGGGCACGCAGGCAGATCCCCGTCGAGGCGCGCCAGTACGCGGAACGCAAGCACATCCGGCTGATCGGCGTCGACCGGCCTGGCATCGGTTCGTCCACGCCGTTTCAATACCCGAACGTGCTGGCGTTCGCCGACGATCTGCGCACCATCGCCGATGTACTCGGCATCGACCAGATGGCCGTCATCGGGCTCTCCGGTGGCGGGCCGTACGCGCTGGCCTGTGCCGCGGCCATGCCCGACCGCGTCGTGGTCACCGGAGTCCTCGGCGGCGTCGCTCCCACCATCGGACCGGAGGCCATCAGCGGTGGGCTGATGTCGTTGGGCACCGCGATCGCCCCCTTCATGCCGGTGCTCGGCCTACCGCTGCGACTGGCGGCCGTCGGCGTGATCCGATTGATCAAGCCCCTCGGCGAGCGTGCGGTGGACATGTATGGGCGGGTCTCCCCGGTCGGCGACCGGCGGCTGCTGGCGCGCCCCGAATTCAAGGCGATGTTCCTCGACGACCTGCTCAACGGCAGTCGCAAGCAGATGGCTGCGCCGTTCGCCGACGTCGTGGTCTTCGCGAAGGACTGGGGCTTCCGCCTCGACGAGGTCAAGGTGCCGGTGCGCTGGTGGCACGGCGACAAGGACCACATCATCCCCTTCGCGCACGGGCAGCACGTCGTCTCCTTCCTGCCGGACGCCGAGTTGTACACGTTGCCTGGTGAAAGCCACCTCGCCGGACTCGGATACGCCCAAGAGATCCTCGAGAACCTGATGACCGAGTGGGACGACCTCGAAACGACCACCTGACACCGGGTATCCGGCGGGCTACTTCTGCACGGCCGGTGCCTGAGCGCGCCCGAGGATCCGGTCCAGCCAGTCGAACGCGTAGCCCTCGAAGAGGGTGCTGCCGAGACCTTCGCAGTGCCCGCCCGCACCCTCGGCTTCGCTGAACGTCGTCAGGCGTCGCTCACACTTCAGATTTTCGAACAGCAGCTCGCTCTGTGAGGCGAAATCGCCCTCCCCCTCGGTGATCAGCGTCGGACAACGGATGTCGGAAGCGATCCCGTCCAAGGAGAACGTCAGCTGCTTGCGCAGGAAGTCACCCACGGTCGGGGTGCCCATCGCCGCCATGCGCGAGCCGTACCACTCGACGTTGCGCGGACCGCAGAGCGCCTTCTGCAGCTCGGCGTCGAGCTGCGCGTCTTCGGCGAGCAGCCGCTCGATGAATTCGTCGGGATCGTCATGACCCACGCTCTTGGCGAACACCCCGATCCGGGAGGCGAAGTCATACTGGCCGGGGTCGGCGACGAGGGCGGCCACCCGCGACTCGAATGCCGCCGCCCGTGGTCCGAGATAGCCGCCGAACGAGCGGCCCATCACGATCACCGCGTGCGGGTGGACGCCGTCCTGGCCGAGCAGCCATTGGAACGCCTCGGCGAAGGGCACCTCGAAGTCAGGCCGGAAGGTGCGCCGGTGCTGATAGAGGGTGCCGCCCTGGCCGGGCCCCTCGAAGACGAAGAAGTTGTACCCGCGCGGCAGTGCCATGTAGCCGGTGGCGACATACCCCGCTTCGGCGGTCGAGTCGAACCCGCATGGCGCCATCACCGTCGGCCGAGGGGTGTCGGCGTCCGCGGGCCGGAACAGGTACCCGGTCATGGTCACGCCGTCGTAGGGGATCTCGGTGGTGACGGCGTGGCAGTCGAGCAGCGGCAGTGCCGCCCGGAACGTGGCGCGATGCTGCTGCCACGCGTGCTGAAGTCGCTCGTCGTCGATGTCGTGGCGGATGAAGAAGAACGCCTGTCGCCAGTACTCCGAGGCTCGCAGGTAGGCCTTGCGTGCGGTCACCACGTGGCCGCCGCGCAGCGCCTCGTCGGCGAGCGTCTGGGCCACGGCGGCGGTCGCGGACCATTCGGTGAACCAGGAGTCATAGTCACCGTCGGTCACCCTGGCGGCCGTCGTCATGACCTCCCCCAGGTCGGCAGCTTCGGCCGAGACGGCGATCAGGGTCCGCCCCAACTGGGCGTCCATGTCCGTGTCGTCGAGCAGTATCTTCACGAGCCGCCTGTCTCTATCGAAGGATCTCGACCAGGAGTACCCACGTTCTGAGCATCCACGTGACGGTCGGGCGGGCCGGGCCCGATCGCTGGCGAAAGCCTATCGTCGGGGCTGCGGGTGGCGTTGCTCATCGGTCAGCGGGTCGCGTCGTTGGTCGAATGCCACCGCCTTATGTCGACGTCGGTCGTGAGTTCAGGCGGCGTCGCCGGAGCGGGTCAGGGCGCGCCGGAGCAGGTGCATGGCGACGGTGGTGGATCGTTCGCGAATGTCGGACCGGTTGCCTGGCAGCAGGAGCGTGCGGGTCACCGTGGCGCCTTCGGCCAGCCGGACACTGAAACACACTGTGCCAACCGGCTTCTCGGCGCTCCCGCCGCCGGGTCCCGCGATACCCGTGATGGCGACCGCGGTGTCGGCGCCGAAGCGCCGCAACGCACCGGCGGCCATGGCCTCCGCCACGGGTTCGGACACCGCACCGTGGTCGGCGAGGAGTTTCGGATCCACCCCCAGCAACTCCATTTTGGCCTCGTTCGAGTAGCTGACCACGCCGCCGGCAACGTAGTCCGATGACCCGGCTCGGTCGGTGAGCCGCGCGGCGACCATTCCTGCAGTGCAGGATTCGGCCGTCGCGATCGTGCGGCCCGCCAACAGGCGTGCCACCTGGTCGTCGACCAGCGATCCGTCCTCGGAGAACAGCTGCTGGCCGTGACGCTCGCGCAGCAGCCCCACCAGCTCGGCGTACACCTGCGCGGCATCGGGCTCGTAGCGCGTGACGATCTCCAGTTCGCCCCGTCGCAGGCAGGTGGTGATCTCGAGTCGATCGAAGTCGGCGATCCTGCCTTCGCCCTCGCGCAGCGTCTCGGCGAGGCCGGACTCGGGGAGCCCGAACATCCGGATGGTTTCCTGCAGGTACTCGGTGCGCCCGGCGATCGCCTCCTGCACGCCCGCGGTCTGCACGGCCTTGTCCCACATCGGTTGCAGCTCGCGGGGCGGTCCGGGCAGCACCACCACGGTCGGCTTCCCCGGGACGACGACGCCGGGGGCCGTCCCGACGGGACCGAGGATCTCCGCGCCCGCCGGCACCATGGCCTGCTTGCGATTCGCCGCCATGACGGCCTCGAAGTCGACGGCGTTCGAGGCCTGCGAGTGCCCCATCAACCTCTTGAGGATGTCGGCGATGGTGTCCTCCAACGCCGAGTCCAGGATCAAGTCCCGTCCGCAGAATCGCGCCACGGTCGCGACCGTCATGTCGTCGGCGGTGGGGCCCAGCCCGCCGCTGGTGACGATGAGGTCGACGCCCTCGGCTGCGAGGAACCGGAGCTGGGCCTCGATGTCCGACGGTCTGTCGCCGCAGATCGTGATGTGCGCCAGCTCGACGCCGAGCTCGAGCAGCCGATCGGCGAGCCAAGGACCGTTGCGGTCCTGGACGCGCCCGGTGAGTACTTCGGTTCCGGTGACGACGATGCCCGCGCGTGCGCTCACGGGATAAGACACTACGACCCGTGCCGGTCATGTCCTGACCGCGGGCCACCCCCGAGTCCAGGCGTAATGCCTACCTGGCCAGCCAACCCTTCACGGTGTCCAGATCCCGGGAGTAGGTCTCCAGATTGTCGTCCTGAAAGCGGGATCCGCCGCTGATCGCATCGTTGCCGCGCCAAATGACCCGGACACGTGTCTGGCCGCGCAGATAGATGTCCACGCGGTCGTCGATCCGGCGGTCCCAGCCCGCGGCGGCGGTGATCTCTGCGAGTTCCGACCGAACGTCCGTCGTGGTCATCGCTGGCCCCTTCTCCGATGAGCTCATGGGGACATCCTCCCGGTAGCTCTTCGGTCCCGTGCGGCCGCCCCGGCTTTCAGGAACCGTCCAGCCAGACTCCGTACCTTCGCGGTGATGTCTGTGAAGGCGAACGCGTGGGTGCGCATCTATGGACCGGTCGTTCTACTGGTGGCGGTCGTCGCCTACGCCGGAATGTATGCCCGCTGGCCCAATCTCGCTGGTCAGGTCGATCTCCTGGTTTACCGGTTTGGTGCCGCGCGAGTGGTCGCGGGCCAAGATCTCTACTCGGTCGGGCTGACGGGCAACCCGCGCACGCTGCTGTTCGACTACACGCCGTTCGCCGCGCTGTGCTCGTTGCCGTTGACGTTCGTCACCCCCTTGCTGGCCAAGGTCGTGGGACTGGTCGTGAACGTCGCCCTGGTCGTCTACGTCGTGCGTCGGTCGCTGGTGCGGCTCGGCATGGACACCTCGGCCGGGCTGTGGGGTCTGGGCGCACTGTTGACCGCTCTGATCTGCTGGCTGGAGCCGGTGCGACTGTCACTGCAACTCGGGCAGGTCAATCTCGTCATCCTTGCCGTCGTAGTCGCCGATCTGCTCGGACCGGACAAGCGTCGGTGGGCCGGCGTCGGCATCGGCATCGTGGCGGGCATCAAACTCACGCCCGCGCTGTTCATCGTCTACCTGATCCTCATCGGCAGGCGGCGGGCCGCGGTGGTCGCATCGCTGACGTTCGCCGCGACCGTCGCCATCGGATTCATCGTCCTGCCACGGGACTCCAGTTTCTTCTGGCTTCACGGCGGGTTCGACGACGTCGCGCGGATCACCAGCGACCCCGTGGCGAACACCAGCCTGAAGGGTGTCTTCGTCCGCCTCCATCTCGCCGGCCTCTCGACGACCGCCGCGACCGCGGTGCTCGCGATCGTCGCGTTGGCGGTCGCGGTGCTGGCGTGGCGGCGTGGTCAGGAGGTGCTCGGACTGGCGATCATCGGGATGTCGTCGGCCGCGTTGTCGCCGTTCAGTTGGAGCCACCACTGGGTGTGGGTGGCGCTCCTCATGGTCCATCTCGGGTATCGCGCCTACGTGCTGGGCAGCCGGTGGTCGTTGGCGGCGCTGTGGGTCTTCTTCGCCGCCTTCGCGGGCTGGATCGTGTCGACGCGCGGCGATACGCCCGAGACGGGGCTGTTGTCCTTCCGCCCGGGTGGGCCATGGGACGTGGTCATTCCCGCGGCCTACCTGATGGCGTTCGCCGTCGTCCTGGTCGGCACCGCGTGGTGGCTGCGCAGGCGTCCGGTAGGGGCGGCCTACGAAACGGGCACGACCACCGGTGAGGTGTTGTACCCGGTGACCCGCACCCAGTCGGCGGAGCCGGAGTTGCTCGAGCGACGTGGCACCGAGGCCCGTACGTCGACCGTCTCGCCGGGGAACACCGTCACGTAGTTGTCGTCGTACTCGATGGGCAGGATCTCGTCTCCGTCCTGCGTCGAGGTCACCTCGGTGCGTTCGAAGAACGCGATCTGCTTGGTGGGGTTGCGCAGGGAGATCGTCACCGCTTGCCTGTCCTGACCACCGCTCTGGCCGTCTTGGCCGTCCTCGTCGGGCTCAGACCGCTTGGCCGTCACATCGAGGGGGACCTTGGTCATCGAGTTGAGCGGCGTCATGTCGGCGAAGCTGTCTTGATGCAGTTCGAAGGCGAAGTCGCCGTTGGGATCTCCGACGTTGTCGTTGCGTTGCGACTGCCAGTACACGTTCTCGTCGACGACCCTGCCCGACGCGTCGAGCACTTCGCACCGGACGAAGAACACCCGCGAGTCGCGCGCCTCGCGGGGCAGCGTCATGGCCTGCGCGGTGCCTCCCGACGCCACGTCGAGGCGTGCGCTCATCTGGTCGTCGCGCAGCCTGCCCTGCAGGTCGTACACCCTGACCCGCACCCGGAGGTCCTTGGCGTCAGCCGGGGTCTGGTTGACGAGGGTGACGTTGGCGCGGCTGTGGTCGCCCGTCGCGTAGGAGTCGAAGACCGCTGACAGTGGCCGCAACCCCGCCTTGGCTCCGTAGTAGGCGCCACCCGGACGCAGGTAGTAGTCGAAGATGTTGCCGAAGAACGACGGCCAATGGTTGTTCAGCATCCAGTAGATGGTCATCTTGTGCCCCGCCCACCCGAGCGCGGCGTACGACTCGAACTGGGCGCGAGTGGATTCGTAGTGCGCGAGCTGGGCCTTGCGCGCGAACTCGTAGGCGCTGCGCGACGGGCCGTACCGACGGTTGATGGCCAGCTGGATGCCGGTGAGTGCGGCGTTGTCCGGGTTGGAGCCCGCGTGGAAGTACCAGTAGTCGTTGATGGGCCACAGCTTGTCCGGCGGGATGAACTGCTGCAGGCTCGCGAACGGCGGGATGTGTTCGTTGTCGCCCTGTTCGGCTGAGGCGCCGCGGGCGGCGCGGTACTGCCCGCTGAACCAGTACGACGGCGGACGCCACGTGTACGGGCCGGCCATCTGGATGCCGTCCCAGAGCCGTTCGCCCTGGGCGTTCATGACGTATGACGACACGGTGTCGACGACGGCGTTCTGCCAGTGCAGGTCTCGAAGAATCTGGTGGTAGTCGTCGCGGACCTTGTCCGGTGGTCGGCCGTCGCTGGCGTTGGCCCACACGAATGCCGACGGGTGGGACCGCAGCATGGTGATCTGTGACCGCAGGCTGTCCCTGGCGACGCGGTTGTCCTCGTCGTCCCACTGCGGCCACTTCTCCCACTGGTTGCAGCACATCCAGCCGACCATCACCGGGATGCCGAGTTCGTCCGCGGCCTCGATGAAGCGCTCGTCTGGGATCTTCGACTCCAGGCGCAGCATGTTCAGACCCAGGTCGCGCACGTAGGAGAGGATGGCCTGCTCGCGGCCGGGGTCGTCGGCGTACAGCAGGTCGGGGGTGTAGGTCGCGCCGCGCACCAGGAAGTCGCGACCGTTGACCGTGAGGTAGAAGCTGCCGCCATCGCCCAACTCCGGGAAGCGTTCGTCGTCGTCGCGGAACTGGGAGATGGTGCGCACGCCGAAGCGCTGATGGATCTCGTCGACCGGGCTGCCGAATTGGCGGAACTCCACGCGCAGGTCGTACATGTTGGGAGCACCCATCGTGTACGGCCACCACAGGTCCGGGTGTTCGAGGGTGAGCTGGCTGAAATCTGTTGGCGCGAAGCTCACTTCGCGCTGTTCGCCAGGCGCCAGGCTGACCGCCTCGTCGACCTGGACGTCAGGTTTGCCTGCCCGGCTGATGGTGGCGCGCACGACACCCCGGATGCGGTTGTTCGAGAGGTTCCGCACGTTGGTGAAGATGGACAGCCGGGCGGAATCGGTATTCGGCAGTGGCAGTTCGGTGTTCACCGTGGCGGCGGCGATCGCGACCGCGCCCGACATCCGCAACGTCACGGGCTTCCAGATTCCCGCGTTGCGGTCGGCGACGAAGGAGTTGCCGTTGCCCGTGCTCTTGTCCGGTCCCTGATAGCCCAGGTACTTCCAGTTGATCCAGTCGAACCAGCTGTCGGCGAGCTCGACCCCGTTGATGTCCTGCAACGCCCGTTCGGGTGTCACCTTGACCGCGAGGACGTTGGGCTGACCGGGCCGGATCCACTTCGTCACGTCCACGTCGTGGTCGACGTACATGCCGACGATCTGATTGGCGTCGGCGACGAGGTGGCCGTTGAGCCAGATCTCCGCACGGTAGTTGATGCCGGGAAAGTTCAGTTGATAGGTGCTGTGGCCCGCTGGCGCATCGAACGTGGTGCGGTACCACCAGTCCTGTCGCCAGAGGTCCTGTGGCACTTCGTCGACGAGGTTCTTGCCGTAGTAGAGGTTCGGGTACGTCCCGTCGGCCTCCAACGCCTGCAGGACGGTGGCCGGCATGCGACGAACGTCGTGCCAGTTCGGCCCCCGGTACCCCTCGAGTGAGATGACAGAACCCTCGTCGGTGACGTCGCGGGCCGACGCCAGCTGCCAGCCGTCGGACAGCTGGATCTGTTGGGCGGGGGGTTCCGGCCTGGCGAAACGGGGCAGGTCCCCGGTGCTGATAAGCAGCAGGACGAGTAGGACCACAAAGCCCAGGACGGCGGTTCGGCGCTTCTCGGGCGCGATGGTGCTACTCCTTTCCGGCATGGGGGTGCGTCCGGTGAGACGCGGGGGGCCTTCATTGTGCCTGTCGTAGGGCTGGGAGGCCTCACGTGGCCGCGACGGCGCTGCTCAAGCAGATCGCTGCACCTCGGGTGCCGAGCATTCCTCGAGGAACGGGCGGGAGCCGATCGTCGATGCGAGCGCGACGGTCGGGGCGAAAGTCTAGAAGATGTCCTTATGCGGCACGTCGGTCACCAGTCCGCCGTCCACCACGAACTCGCTGCCAGTCGCGTAGGACGATTCATCGCTGGCGAGGAACACGATGAACGTGGCGACCTCGTCGGACTGGCCGGGGCGCCCGAGGGGCGTGGTCACCATGTCCTCGGGGAAGTGCTTGGTCATCGGCGTGCGGATGAAGCCGGGATGCAGTGAGTTGACCCGGATCTTGTGCTTGCCGAGTTCGATCGCCGCCGACTTGGCCAGCCCGCGCACCGCCCACTTCGACGCCACGTACGGGTGCACCATCGGGGCGCCGCGCAGTCCCTCGATCGACGAGACGTTGATGATCGACCCGCCGCCGGCTGCCTTCATCGCCTCGACCGAGGCCTGCATGCCGAGGAAGGTGCCGGTGAGATTGACGTCGATGACCTTCTGCCACTTGGCCATGTCGAAGTTGCCGATCTTGCCGAGCGCCACGATGCCGGCGTTGTTGACGAGAACGTTGAGCTTGCCGAACTCCGAAACCGCGGTGGCGACGGCGGCGTCCCACTGCTCGGCTTCGGTGACGTCGAGGTGGACGTAGCGGGCGGCCTCGCCGATCTCGTCGGCCAGTGCCTTTCCCTCGTCATCGAGGATGTCGCCGATGACCACTTTTGCGCCCTCGGCGACCAGCATCCGAGCGTGCGCCGCGCCCATCCCCCGGGCCCCGCCGCTGATCAGTGCAACTTTTTCGTCCACGCGTCCCATGACGGGACAGGCTACCGCATCGAGTTTTCGAACTAGAACCTGTTCCAATTGGGGGCTCGGCCCGCATACTGCAGGGCATCTATCGTGAGGAGAATCAATGGCGATCCGCGTCGCGCTCATCGGCACCGGCAACTGCGGCAGTCTCGCGCTGAAGCAACTGATCACCGACGCGCGCTTCGACCTGACCGGAGTCTGGGTCTCGTCGGATGCCAAGGTCGGCAAGGACGCGGGCGAGCTTGCCGACCTCGACGTGTCGACGGGCATCGCGGCGACCAACGACCTCGAGGCGATCGTGGCAGGCAAGCCGGAATGCGCCGTCTACTGCGCGATGGGCGACGTGCGACTTCCCGAGGCGATGGCCGACGTCCGGTTGTTCCTCGCTGCGGGCATCAACGTCGTCGGCTCTGCCCCGGGTGTGTTGCAGTACCCGTGGCAGGTCATCCCCGACAAGTACATCGAGCGCGTCGAAGATGCTGCGCGAGAAGGCAATTCGAGCGTCTTCATCACCGGTGTCGATCCAGGGTTCGCCACCGATCTGCTGCCCTTCGCCCTGGCCGGTACCTGCCAGAGCATCCAGCAGATCCGCACGATGGAGATCGCCGACTACGCGACGTACGACGGCGTGACCGTGATGTTCGACGTGATGGGCTTCGGCAATCAGATCGGGGACTTTCCGATGCTGTTCCAGCCCGGTGTGCTGAGCATCGCCTGGGGTACCGCGATCAGGCAGCTCGCCGCGGGTCTCGGCGTAGAGGTGGACGAAATCAGGGACTCGGTCGAGCAGGAGCCGGCTCCGGAAGATCTGAACGTCGCCGCAGGGCGCATCGCGAAGGGAACCGTTGCGGCGCTTCGCTTTCAGATCGAGGGGATGGTCAAGGGTCGGCCCGTGATCGTCGTCGAGCACGTCACGCGACTGCGCGCCGACCTGCGCCCGGATTGGGCTCAGCCGGCGCATCCCGGCGGTTCCTACCGCGTGGAGATCACGGGTGAGCCGTCCTACGTCGCCGACATCATCCCCACCAGCCGCCATGGCGGGGCCCCCTATGCGGCGATCCTCGCCGCGGCAGCCAGAATCGTGAACTCGATCCCCGACGTCGTGACCGCTGCCCCAGGCATTCGGACCACGCTGGATCTCCCGTTGTCAACGGGACGGGGTGTCGTCTCGGTCGGCCAGTGACCGGTCCCGGGGTCAGCGCCGGCGGACTCCGGTCCAGACCAGGCGCACGGTGGTGCCGTCGGTGGACGTCTTGATCGACGCGCGATCGGCCAGTGCCTTCATCAGTGCGATCCCCCGGCCGCGGGTCCGGTCGCCGGGGCTGGGCGCTGCGGTGCGCCACTGGCCACGGTCCGCGACGGTGACCGCCAGCGCCGATTCGATTGGGTCGTGCGAGGCAAGGACGTCCATCGTTCCGGTCATGCCCGTCGAGAGATAGGCGAATTCGGCGGTGTTGGCGAGGGCTTCATAGGTCGCAAGCACCAGGTCGTTCGCCCGGTAGGCATCGATGTCGAAGACGCTGCGCAGCCACCTGGCGAATTCGTCACGGGTCTGCGCTGCGGTGCGGGGATCGGCGGCGACGCCGACGCGCTCGAAGCGTTCGGCGTTGGCGACATGGGCCCTGGGAAGTGAATCGATCATGGCAAGCAATGTGGTACCCAGTCGACCGACCGAATATGCCCGACTAGGCGGAGAGGGCTGCGAGCGCGTCGTCGAGAGTGGCGTGCAGGGGCACGATGTCGGCGATGCCGACCAGCTTGAGGGGCCGGCTGGTGGCGGGTCCCTCCGCGACGATGTGGATGACGACGCCGTCCGGAGCGGCGTCATGTGCCGCGACGATCACTCCCATGCCTGCCGACGCCAGGAACTCGACGTCGGTCAGGTCCACGACGATGCCCTTGGGCGACTTGGCCAGTGCGGCCTTGATCGCTTCCTCGAGTTGGGGTGCCGTGATCATGTCGACGACGCCCGACGTGGCGATGACGGCGACCTGCCCGATCAATCGTTCGTTGACGTCGCAGGTCGATCCGGATGCCGTTGGCGTGCCGTCGGTCGATTCCCGTTGTTCGTTCAAAGCCCGTCTTCCGTGTCTAACCGCATCAAGAGATGCGTGTCGCCGTGATTCTCGTCCGCTCAGGGCTCGGGCTGAACCTCGCGCGAAAAGAAACCGCCAGGGTTGAACTTATCCGATTGGGTCGCGATCGTGCCTAGCAGCCGGGTGGTTGAACCCGCGCAACGTCATCTACCGGTAACAACGACCGCGCGGCCTGCCACGGAAAGTGATGCTGCAATGGAGTCGTGTAGGACGGAAGCCTACAGATCCTTGCCGTTGCCACCAGTCGGAGCAGGAGCGAAATGAATCCGGATGCGCCCGTGGCGCGCCAGCTCGGAGAGATCGCGTCAGGCGCGGCCGGCGGGCACGTCGGCGCCTTCTTCGATCTCGACGGCACGCTGGTCTCGGGCTTCACCGCGACGGTTCACGCGGGACACCGCATCCACGCCCGTCAGGCCAGCGTCGGTGAGGTTCTCGGGGTGCTGGAGGCGTCGCTGCGGTACCGGCTGGGTCGGATGGAGTTCGAACGCCTCGTCGTGCGGGCGGGCGGCTACCTTCGCGGCGACTCCCTCGCCGAGCTCGACGAACTCGGTGAGTACCTCTTTCATCGCCACATCGAGACCAGAGTCTTCGCGCAGATGCACGACGTCGTCCGCGCCCATCAGGAACGTGGCCACACCGTGGTGCTGAGTTCGTCGGCGCTGACCATCCACGCCGAGCCGGTGGCGCGCTTCCTGGGCATCGACGGCGTCATCTGCAACCACTTCGAGGTGGACGGCGATGGCCTGCTGACCGGAGGAATCGTCGCACCGATCATCTGGGGTGCCAGCAAGGCCGCGGCCGTGGCGCGATTCGCCGGCGAGCACGGCGTCGACCTTGACGACAGCTACTTCTACGCCGACGGCGACGAGGATGCCGCCCTGATGCGGGTGATCGGCAATCCCCGCCCGGTCAATCCGCGGGCCGGTCTGGCCGCTGAGGCGCTACGCAGTGGCTGGCCGGTGCTGAAGGTCAGCGCCGATCCTGGGCGTCGCGGACGCGGACCGGTGCTCCGGCGCCTCGGCGTGCGTCGATGATGGCCCGCACCGTGCGCCGACACCGCCCGCACTCGGCACCCGCTCCACACGAATCTGCGACCTCCTTGGACGTTGATGCGCCCGCATCCACCGCAGCGGCGACCGTCTGATTGGTGACTCCCGCGCAGAGGCAGACGAACATCAGCGGTCGTCCGTCCTGCGGGACTGCTCCGATTCGTCGATGCGGAGCATGCTCTGGAATCGGCCGACGAACACCGGTGGATACGCACCGATCCCTGCCTTGGTCAGCCACTCGGCGGCCAGGTCGGAGTACGTCAGCCAGTGTTGAGCGTGCTGCTCGTCGTCGATCTGCAACAGCATCATGACTTCCAGGGGATTGTCGAAGGCACTGAAGATCGTCAGCTTCCTGACGCCTGCGACGCGGAGGTCGGCACTGGTGTCCCTGACGTGGGAGCGCAGCGTCACCAGATCTTCGACCGGTGTCACCACCGACACCACGACCTCGGGGATGGTGGTCGCGGAGTCGGGGCTGAGTTCGAGGCGCTCGATCAGTTCGCCCGCGAACACCGCGGGGATGTCCTCGACGCCGACCGCGTCGAACCATTCGAAGAAGATGCGGGACCGCAGCAGGTCGAGCACCGGTTCGCGGGCGTGGACGGCGATCATCACCAGTACGCGTTCCGGGTCGGTGGTCGACGTGTACACCAGCGCGTGGTGCGCCCCGAGGTCGACGAGGGCATCCTGTCGACGTTCGAGCAGGGGTCCGACGCGTTCGGGGTTCGATACCCGGTAGTCCGACGCGAGGACCAGTGAGTGGTTGAGCCAGTGGGTCAAGGCTGCGTCCTTCGGCCACACGATCGGGTGTGTAAACGTATTACCAAAAACGGTAATGGCATTCTCTAGTGCTGTCTAGCGCGGATTGATCGTACGGAATCAGCCCAGTCGCCGACGGTATGACGGCGAGGTATTAAACTAGAACACGTTCCAATTCGTCTGTCAGTTCGCAAGCCCCACTTCGAGGAGCGACCAGGTATGCACACTCCCCTCTGCGACCAGCTCGGCATCGAATTCCCGATCTTCGCCTTCACGCACTGCCGCGACGTGGTCGTCGCCGTCAGCAAGGCCGGTGGCTTCGGAGTGCTCGGGGCGGTGGGCTTCACGCCAGAGCAACTCGAGATCGAGCTGAACTGGATCGACGAGCACATCGGCGACCATGGCTACGGCGTGGACATCGTCATCCCCAACAAGTACGAGGGCATGGATTCGAACCTGTCCGCCGACGAACTGGCCAAGATGCTGGCCGACATGGTGCCCCAGGAGCATCTCGACTTCGCCCGCAAGATCCTCACCGATCACGGCGTCCCGCTCACCGCGGAGGACAACGAGAGCACCCTGCAACTGCTCGGGTGGACCGAGGCGACGGCCACGCCGCAGGTCGAGGTCGCACTCAAGCATCCCAAGATGACGCTGATCGCCAATGCGCTCGGCACCCCGCCCAGGGACATGATCGAGCACATCCATGCCGA
>JAOPWT010000151.1 GCA_025965555.1 Mycobacterium sp. | reverse complement strand
ACCGACGAGTCCATCTCCGCCCGCTACCACGCGCGTGCCGTGGCGCTCGTCGCGCTAGAGCGCGACGCCAGCGAACCGGGCCAGGTCCCGATGACGGTGGAGGTGCAGCGCTGATGTCCGAGGAACGCTTCACCGTCTTGGCCGCCGTGGACGGCAATTTGAGCCTGTCCGATCTTCGGATGGATCCGGCGACCCTCGCTCACCAGGCCGTGGTCGCCGAGGAGGGCGGCAACCCGCAACTGGCCGAGAACTTCCTTCGCGCAGCAGAACTCGCGCTCGTCGACGACGAGGAGGTGATGCAGCTGTACGAAGCACTGCGACCGCACCGCTCGACGGCCGACGAGTTGGAGGCGCTGCGCGTCTCGCTCGAGACACGGGGGGCCGCCCGCTGCGCCGAACTGGTGCGTCAGGCCGGCGTCGTCTATGCCAGGCGGGGTCTGCTGCGGTGACGGTCGTGGTAGCCGGGGTGGACGTCGGCAACCACACCACGGAGATCGTCCTGGCGCGGGTCGGCGCGAACGCGGTGGAACAGATCGCCCACGGCCAGGGGCCCACGCGGGGACGCAAGGGATCCAAGGAGTCACTCGAAGGCGCGGCGGCGTTGCTGCGCAAGCTCGAAGTCGAGGCGGGCGTGGTGGCCGACGAGCTCCTGCTGGCCGCGCTACGACCGGTGGACACCGCGACCGCGCCGCTGCCGCCGCCGTCCTCGCCGCGCTCGCCCGTGCGCAGCCTGCGCGAAGTCGACGCCAGCACACCGGCGGGTACCGGTTTCGGGGTCGGCAGGCACCGTCCGCTGAGCAGTCTGGTCGGTGAGGTCATCGACGGTCCGGCGGTAGTCTCCGTCGACGCGTCGACCGACTTCGAGGTTGCGGCGCAGGAGATCTCGGCGGCGGTCGAGCGCGGCTGGCACGTCGCCGGGGTGATCGCCGCGCAGGACGACGCCGTGCTGATCCGCAACCGGATCTCGATCGACGTGCCGGTGGTAGACGAGGTCGCCCTCGACGGCATCGCCCCGGGGGCATTGGTCGCGGTCGAGGTCGTCGCCGAGGGTCGCGCCTACCGCGCCATGGCCGATCCGATCGCGCTTTGCGTCGCACTCGAACTCGGCCACGACGAGATCCAGGACGTCGCCGAGTTCACGCGGGAGCTGGCCGACTCCCCGGCCATCGCCGTGACGCGCCGCACCGGGCCGCCCGATCCGCCTGCGGTGGACGGGGACTACGTCGACTGCACCGTCGACGGCCGCCGGGTGCGGTATTCGCCGGCGCAGGCGCACAGCGTCCTGCGGCTCGCACCGCCGGGCAACGTCGTCGAGGTACGCCTGCAGGCGATTCGGACGGCCCAGGACGGCCTCGCCGTCGACGACGCGTTCTTCACCGACCTTTCGTCGATCGACAACGGGGCGTGGCTGCGGCGTGGCGTCGCCGACACCCGCGGCACCGTGGTCGCGCTGCTGGCGGCCGACCTCGTCACCGACGCGGCGACCACCCTGCAGGACCTCACCGGTCGCCCGACCCACACGATCGCAGGAGAACCCGACGCGGCGGCCGTCGGCGCACGCACGACGCCGGGCCTGCCGCCGGACACCGTCGTCTGCGACATCGGCGGCGGCACCATCGACTTGATCGGGTCGGACCTGGCCGTGACCGCGGCAGGGGCGGGCGAGGCGATCACCACGGCCGTGGCCCGCGTGCTGGGCATTCCCCGCGCGCTGGCGGAGCGAGTCAAGCGGACCCCTGCGCTGCGGGTGGAGGGCCCGCACGTCGCGCACGAGGAGGACGGTCGCCGACTGTTCCTGGACAGCCCGGCTCCCGCCGACGCGATCGGTCGGTTGTGCACGCGTGGAAGCGCCGGGCTGGTCCCGTTCTCGAACAAGCTGGCCGCCGAGGAATGGCGCAGTCTGCGGCTGGCCATCAAGCAGGAGACCGTCGCGGCGAACATCGTCAGGTGCCTGCGGGCCTTCGACGAACCGCCGCTCGCGCTGGTGCTGGCGGGAGGCGGGGCACTCGACGACGAACTGCTGCGCACCGTCGCAGAAGCGCTGAGGGCCACGGGGGTCGTGGTCGGACGGGCGAGCATCGACGGCGTCCACGGTCCGCGGTACGCCGTGGCGTCCGGGCTGGTGCACCTCTATGCGGCGGAGCGTCAGTCGCCGGTGTAGCCGCAGCGAGCCCACCAATCACCCGCCCCCCATCGCGTGTGCTGCCAGATCGCGATTCTGCGCGAATTCGCGATCTCACCGCACACTCGATGGGGGTTATCGCTGTTCGGTACCTTCGACGGGGCCAAGGCCAGGCAGGATGTCTCCCAGCTTGAACGTGAGCGGGTGCTCCAGTTGGGCGTAGGTGCACGTGCGTGGGTCGCGATCGGGGCGCCATCGGTTGAATTGCGCCATGTGTCGAAACCTTTCGCCCTCCATGTGCTCATAGCGGACTTCGACCACGCGTTCGGGTCGCAGCGGCACGAAGGAGAGGTCCTTGCCCGCGTTCCAGCGCGAACCTGCGTTGCGGGGTGAGGGCCGCCCGGCCACGTGCGCCGCCCAGTTCCAGGGGTGCTCGTCGAAAGTGGTTGTCAGAGCTTGCAATTCGGTGAATAGTTGACGCCGCTTCGCCATCGGGAAGGCGCCGATCACGCCGACCGACGCGAGGGTGCCATCGTCTCGATACAGGCCGAGCATGAGCGAGCCGATCGCGTCGTCGCCGGACTTGTGCACCCGGTAGCCGGCGACGACGCAGT
>JAOPWT010000592.1 GCA_025965555.1 Mycobacterium sp. | reverse complement strand
GTGCGCTGAGGCGTGGCCACGGCCATGTCGTCGATCTCCATCACGTCGTCGCAGGTGAAGTGTTCATTGCGGGTGATGATCCCGTCGGGCGGCCGATTGTTGCGCCACAGCAACTCGATCGGTGCTTTCGCATCGACCCATTTGGCTCCGTGCATCGCCGATGCCGCACGTCCGGTGATGGGGCCGCGCCGACCGGACCACAGCCAGGCGCCGACCGTATTGGCGTACAGGGACGGCGCGGCGATCCGCGGGGTGTAGACGTCGGGGTAGATCGCGCGGTATCGCCACCGCAGTTGACCCTTGGTGACCTCGTTGCGGTCGAGTGCTTCGCTGCCTACGAACACGGTTGACATGGCCGAAGCGTGACTCCTTGCTCCGACACGCGGCGAGGCAGACACCAGGGTTGTCCACAGGCCGTGTTAACGACAGGGAATGCTATTTCGGCGAGGGTAACCGATTCGTCGAGTCCCGCTGACCCTTGTGCAAGGTGTCCAACAGTTCCCGATACGGCCCGACGAGGTACGCGGTGTCGCCTGCGGTCAGTTGCGTGTCGCGGCGAGGGTGCAGCCGGGCCGGGTCGCCCGGAGACGCGATGGCGATGACCCGGGTCTGAGTCGACATGTCGGCCATGCGGAGCCCGTCGAGCTCACTTCCCGCCGCGACCTGCACGCCCCCGAGCATGAACGACTGCTGGCCCACCGAGAACGTGCCGAACACTTGCAGACCCATGGCCGTACCGATGAACCACGGCGCCGCGAGTTCCACCGTCGAGCGCACATTCTCGAAGCCGAAGCGTTGAGCCACGGCCGCGCCGAGCGTGCGGTCGTACACGCGTAGCACCACGGGGACACCCGGTGTGGTGGCCGACCGCATCCAGCGGGCGCCCAGTCGTTCGCGCAGCACGATGCCGGTCTCGATGTTGACCATGTCGGACTGCGTCAGCACCGCGACGGCCACTGCGTCGTCGATGCGCGCCGAATCGAGGGTGGCGGGAAGTGTTGCGTCACCGAAGATCACCGGCACGCCAAGCTCAGCGGCCGACGACAGGAAGCGGTTGTCGGGGCTGCGCTCGATGACCACGACGTCATGCCCGGCCGCCTTCAGGTCGGCGACCACGCGGATGCCAAATGAGCCGAGGCCGACGACGATGATGTGGTCCTGCAGTTCGCGGACCTTCCGCAGGCCCGCGTTCTGTGCGATGCGTCGCGACAGTAGGAGGTCTGCGACGAAGGCCATCAACACCGCCGTCGAGGTGACACCGGCGAACATCAGCGCGATGCCGAAGAGACGCAACCACGTCGGCTGGTCCACGAAGCTGAAGTCGCCGTAGCCGACGGTGGCGATGGTCTCGGTCGAGAAGTAGAGCGCGTCGATGATGCTCATGCCGGGCTTGTGATAGCAGAACCGCAGAAGGATCGTCGCGCTCAACAACAGGGTCATCGACGCGGCGAACGCCTTGAAGAAGTTGGGGTTGACGTCGTCGCGCACAGCTCGCACCGCGTCGAGTGCGCGCTTCAGTGGTTTGCGTCGACGGTTGTGATTGCCGCGCGCACCGCGGTGGCCTACCTCCGACGGCCCTGCCACCCGTGCCGCGACGGCGATGCCCTGGCTGACCAGCTCATCGGCCGTGCCGATCATCGCCGTCCAGTCGCCTTCTTGCACGCGGACATCACGCCCTGGGCAGGCGACCACCTCGCCGGGAGTGTCGGAGTTCTCCCCGCGGAGCACCGCGACGGGGGCGAGATCGCCGAAGATCTCCCTCAGCGTCGCGCTTCGCGGCACGTCGGTGCCGGAGACGACGAATTCGACGCCTGCCGCCGAGATCGAGTGCGTGGTGCGGGACAGGCAGGCCTCGACGACCGACGGGGCCGCCAGGTCGGCGACGTCGAGGATCGCCCCGGGGCCGTTGCCGAGTGCCACCGCCTCGCGCAGAACACTGTTGCCGAGCCTCGCCACTACGCGCAGGTGCGGATTGAGTTCCCTTGCCAGGAGCGCGATTTCGAGGTTCAATGCGTCGTCGTCATCCGCACAGATCAGGGCGTCGGCGTCCGCGATCCCGGCGTCCGCCAGCTCCGACGACGAAAAGACGACCGCGATCTGCCGTCCCGCCGCACGGAGTTGTTCGATGATCCGCATCCCCAGCGGATCGTCGCCGCAGACGATGATGTGCCCCTCCATGTTGAGCAACCTAACTCGGAAACCTTCCTGGCGAGGGGTCAAGATGGAGGCATGCCTACCGCGAAGATCTACGTCAAGGCGTGCATCAACGGTGCTCGCACCCCAGACCAGCACCCGAATCTGCCCGTCACCCCCCAGGAGTTGGCCGACGCGGCACTCTCCGCGCACCATGCCGGCGCTCAGGCGGTCCACATGCATCCGAAGACACCGGACGGCAAGGATTCGCTGGAACCCGACGTCGTCGCCGCTGCGGTGACGGCCGTCCGGGCTGCGGCGCCAGGGCTGCCCCTTGGGGTGACAACGGGGTTCTGGGCACTGCCCGACCCCGACGCGCGGCGCCGGGCAGTGGAGGGCTGGACGGTGCTGCCAGACTTCGCGTCGCTGAATTGGCACGAGCCCGGCTCACCGGAACTGGCGGACGTTCTGCTCGGCAAGGGTCTTGGCGTCGAGGTGGGGTTGTTCCATCTCGAGGCGGCGGCGGCGTGGGCCGAATCGAAGATGGCGCAGCACTGCATGCGCGTCATGATCGAGTTGCAGGGTCACGAAGACGTCGCGGTGGCGGACGCGATGCTGGAGAGGATCGCGGCTGCGGGCTCACCTGCTCCCGTCCTGTTGCACGGTCTCGACGAAAGCTGTTGGCCACTACTCGAACACGCGGGTGTGTGCGGCGTGCAGACGCGCATCGGCATGGAGGACACCCTGAAGCTGCCGGACGGCTCGGTCACCCCGGACAACGCCGCGCTGGTGGCCGCGGCGGTGCAGTTGCTCAGTTAGTCGGTGCACCGAGCGCGAAGTCGGCGAAGTCGAAGCCGGGCACGACGACGCAGCTCACCAGCGTGGGCTCGGGGTCACGCGGCATGGCCCGTTGCCAGTGCCCCGGCGGCACCACGAACTGCGGCTCCTCGCCCATGTTGACGTCGCTGCCGAGCAGATGAGTTGTGGCGCTGTGCTGTTCGGCCCCGACCTCGAGGAGCAGCGGGCTGCCGCGGTGGTGCAGCCACAGTTCTGCGCTGCGCACGGTGTGCCAGGCCGACTGCTGGCCGGGCATCAGGAGGAACAGGATCGCGGTGCCCGCGCTGCGGGGACCCGAGTACTCGGGCGGAAGAGCGGGTTGCCCCAGGGTCAGGTCGCTGCGCCACGTCTCCCGGTACCAGCCCCCTTCGGGGTGCGGTACCAGATCGAGTTTCCCGGCCCAATCGGGTAGCTCCGTCATCCGTCCAGCCTACGTCGATGCGGGCCGACGACCCGATACCCTCATCGCATGGCTTGCCTGCGTCCGGGATGGTTCGTCGTGCTTTGCTCGGCGGTGCTTCTGGTCAGCGCGTGGCTGCCGTGGCTGGTCACCAGCGCCGACGGCGGCGGGCGGGCGAACGCGATCGGTGGCAAGTTCGGCGTGATCCACGTACCACCGAACGGGTTCGGTGTTGGACAGCTGATCGTGGTGCTGAGTTCGACGTTGATCGTGGCGGCGGCGATGGCGGCGCGCAGCCTGTATGCAAAGCTCGCTTCAACTGCAGCCCTTGGTATTTCGGTGCTGCTGGCGGTGCTGGTGCTGTGGTACTACCGGCTGTACGTCGGCAACCCGGTCGCGGCAGGCTACGGCCTCTATGTCGGAGGGGGTGCCGTCGTGGCCGCCGCGGTGTTGTCGGTGTTCGCCATGGTGGCGGCGTGGTCGGAGATGGGGCGCCGCCGATGACGGGCTTCATCGACCCGGTAGCGCTCACCGGGCAGCAGTGGGTTTCGCTCGAGCCTCTGACTGTGGACCACTCGCCGGAGATCGCGGCGGCCGCCCTGGACGTCCGACCGCTGTGGTTCACCAGTGCGCCCACTCCCGAGACCACGCAGAAGTGGGTCGACGGCCGGCTCGCCGCGCAGCACCCCGACACCGGCCTGACGTTGGTGGTCCGCGCGCTCGACGGCGAGGTGATCGGATCCTCCAGCTACTGCCACGTGGATCCGCCCAACCGTCGCCTCGAAATCGGCTACACGTGGTACCGCCAGTCCGTGCGACGGACGGGCGTGAACACGGAGTGCAAGCTGTTGATGCTGGGTCATGCGTTCGACGACTTGAACTGCGTGGCAGTGGAATTCCGTACGCACTTCTTCAATTCGGCCAGTCGCGCCGCGATCGAGCGGTTGGGCGCCAAGCGCGACGGCATCCTGCGCAGCCACCAACTGTTGCCCGACGGGTCCAGACGCGACACCGTCGTCTACTCGATCCTCGACGTCGAGTGGCCGTCCGTACGGAACAACCTGCGGTTCCGGCTGGATCGGTGACCAGCTAGTACAAGGTGACGTCCTTGGTCTCGACGTCGGTGCCGCGCAGCGGCATGGCGCATTGGTCGCAGCTAAGTATGGCGTCGAAGTCGTTGCCGCACATCGTATGCCGTAGCAGCACGGCCGGACCCTCCGGCGCAGCGAACCAGCGTTGGGCCCATTGCAGCGCGGCGATCAGAACCGGGAAGACGGCTCGTCCCTTCTCGGTGAGCCGGTAGCGGCCACCGCTGGCCTCAAGGACGCCGCCCGCCGTGAAGATCTGCAGCCGGTGCGCCAGGGAACTGGGCGGAGCGCCGAGTTGCTCGGCGAAGTCGTTGAACCGGGTGGTGCCGACGAAGGCGGCGACCAACAGTGCGAAGGCCCACCGGTTGCCCAGGAAGTTCATGGTCTCGGGGAACAGCCCAGGCCGCCCCTGCGCCGACTCGGACGCCGACCGCCGGCGCGTCGACTGGATCGGTATGGAGCGCGGCCAGGACCCGCTGGGCCCCCACCGCGCGGTCACTTCCTTCTCGGTCACGACCTGTGCGCACGACCGGCACGTGATCACCGGCGCGAACTCGGCACCACAGCCGA
>JAOPWT010000120.1 GCA_025965555.1 Mycobacterium sp. | reverse complement strand
GGTCGCCGAATTCGTCGGCAAGCGGATGTCGGGGGACTACACCGTCGACGAGTTCGGCTTCGACAAGCACCTCAATGAGGCTATCTTTCTACCTTTGCTGAGAGGAATCTTCCGCAACTGGTT
Organism: Mycobacterium sp.; assembly: GCA_025965555.1. GTDB lineage: Bacteria > Actinomycetota > Actinomycetes > Mycobacteriales > Mycobacteriaceae > Mycobacterium. The sequence continues at coordinate 2,941 of JAOPWT010000120.1, read as the reverse complement.
CCGGGTCGACGTCAGCGGTATCGAGAACCTGCCGGAGACCGGTGCTGCCCTCGTCGTCGCCAACCATGCGGGCGTCCTTCCGCTGGACGGACTCATGACATCGGTGGCCGTGCACGACAACCACCCCGGCAACCGCGATCTGCGCTTGCTCGCCGCCGACATGCTCTTCGACATGCCCGTGATGGGGCAGGCCGCGCGCAAGGCGGGGCACACGATGGCCTGCACGGCGGATGCCCACCGACTGCTGGCCGCCGGCGAGCTCACCGCCGTGTTCCCCGAGGGCTACAAGGGCCTCGGCAAGAACTTCCGGGACCGCTACAAGCTGCAGCGTTTCGGTCGCGGCGGGTTCGTCGCCGCGGCACTTCGGGCCGGGGCACCCATCGTGCCCTGCTCGATCGTCGGGTCCGAGGAGATCTATCCGATGATCACCGACGTCAAGTTGTTGGCCCGACTGTTTGGTCTGCCGTACTTCCCGGTGACACCCCTGTTCCCGCTCGCGGGACCGCTCGGGCTGGTTCCGCTGCCGTCGAAGTGGCACATCCAGTTCGGTGAGCCCATCTCGACCGAGGACTACGACGAGTCGGCGGCCGACGACCCGATGGTCACGTTCGAGCTGACCGATCAGGTCCGCGAGACCATTCAGCAGACGCTCTACCAGCTGCTCGCCAACCGGAGGAATCCCTTCTTCGGCTAACTACGGCACGGCCGCCGAGTTTTGCCCGGCAATCATTCGCTTCATGGCCGCGTCGCGTCCGGCAGCGATCTGAGCCGTCACCTCGGCGTGCTGCTCGGAGCTGGTCGATTCGCCGAAGAGCGTCACCGTGCTCGTCAGCACCGGCTTGCCGTCGTCGTCGGTCACCTCGCCGCGGATCTCGGTGATCACCGCGCCGTGCGACTCGATCACCGAGTCGAGGTAGGAGTCGAACCACAACTTGTCGCCGACCAGGATCGGGCGATGGAAGACCAGTTTCTGGTCGCGGTGCAGCACGCGCTCCATGTTGATCGGCACGTCGAACTGGTTGAAGATCTCCGCCTGGACTCGGCGACCAGCGACGGCGACGAACGTCAACGACGCGATCAGCGCGCCTTGGCCGCACTCGGCGGCGGCGTCCTCGTCGTAGTGCGCGGGATGAATGTCCTTGACGGAGCGCGCGAACTCGCGCACCTTCTCGCGGTCGACCAAGAAGTAATCGGGATACCTGTAGTGGGTACCGATGATGTCTTCGGCGATGGTCATTTCTTGGTTGCGCTCCCCGCTCAGGTGCTTCTGGGTCCAGCGGCGCCGAGCCTATCAGCGAGCGCTCAGCCACCATCCCCGCGACGCGAAACGACCGCGGCCAGAGCGCCACCCACCGCGCCGAGCGCCAGCGCCGAGGGGACCCCGATGCGGGCGGCCTTGCGGGCGGTGCGGAAGTCGCGGATCTCCCAGCCCCGTTTGCGGGCCAGGCCGCGCAGCGCCGCATCGGGATTGATGGCGACGGCGGTGCCCACCAGCGACAGCATCGGCACGTCGTTGATGCTGTCCGAATAGGCGGTGCAGCGGCGCAGGTTGAGACCCTCGCGGATGGCCAGGGACCGCACGGCGTGAGCCTTGCCGGCGCCGTGCAGTATCTCGCCGACCAGGCGTCCGGTGAAGACGCCGTCCACCGACTCGGCGACCGTGCCCAACGCGCCCGTCAGCCCCAGCTTGCGGGCGATGGTGGCGGCCAGTTCGTACGGCGTCGCGGTGACGAGCCACACCTGCTGGCCCGCGTCGAGGTGCATCTCGGCAAGTGCACGCGTGCCCTGCCAGATCTTGTCGGCGATGATCTCGTCGTAGATCTCCTCGCCGACCTCGGTCAGCTCGGAGGTCTGCCTACCCTCGATGAACGCGAGCGCCTTGGTGCGCCCGGCCGCCACGTGGTCGCTGTTCTCCTTGCCGGTGAGCTGAAACTTGGCCTGCGCGTAGCCGAATCGCGCCAGATCGCCGTACGTGAAGTACTTCCGCGCCGCCAGTCCGCGCGCGAAGTGCACCAGTGAGGAGCCCTGCACGAGGGTGTTGTCGACGTCGAAGAACGCGGCGGCCGTCAGGTCGGGTGGGGGCGGGTCGAGGTCCGTCGCCTCATCGGCGAGTATGCGATCGACGGCTTCGGCTTCCTCGCCGGTCCCTGGACCGGCGTCGAGGTCGGCCTCAGCCCCTGACTCGGACACGCCTCAACAGTAGGGCACGGGATACTGGACCCCGTGACGCATCACCAGAGGGCAGGAGCGGAGCGACCCGGGGAAGGGGACCAGAGGGCAGGAGCGGAGCGACACCACGTGGAGCTACTCACCAGGGCCGGCTGCAGCCTGTGCGAGAAGGCCGCGGCCCTGCTCGCGGTCATGGCCGAGGAGTTCGGGTTCGAATCGTCGACCACCGACGTGGATGCCGCCGCGGCCGCCGGGGATCCCACCCTGCGGGCCGAGTACGGGGATCTGCTGCCCGTCGTGCTTCTCGACGGCGTCCAACACAGCTACTGGGAGGTCGACGAGCCCAGGCTTCGCGCCGATCTCGGCGGTCCCGATGGCAGGAGCGCAGCGACCGGGGAATGAACTGGCTAATTTGGCGGCCGGGCAGGTGACGACTATCTTCGATGACGTGGTGACGAGGCCATGAGCGTTCTTCTCTTCGGGGTTTCGCATCGCAGCGCCCCGGTATCCGTGCTGGAACAATTGAGCACCGACGAGTCCGATCAGGCCAAGATCGTCGACCAGGTTCTGCAGTCCTCACTCGTCACCGAAGCCATGGTCCTGTCGACCTGCAACCGCGTGGAGATCTACGCGGTGGTCGACGCGTTCCACGGCGGCCTCTCGGTCATCGGGCAGGTGCTCGCCGAGCACAGCGGCATGTCGCTGGGCGACCTCACCAAGTACGCCTACGTGCGGTACGCCGAGGCGGCCGTCGAGCATCTGTTCGCGGTGA
>JAOPWT010000115.1 GCA_025965555.1 Mycobacterium sp. | reverse complement strand
TCGACGATGATCTTGCCGCGCTCGGGACGCAGAAGCCCGATCAGCGACTTCAGGAACACGGACTTGCCGGTACCCGAGGGGCCCAGCAGCACGCTGACCTCACCCGCGGGGATTTCGAACGTCACGTCCTCCCAAATTCGCTGGGGCCCGAAGGACTTGGTCAGTCCCTCAACCTGAATACCGATGCCCACGCGCGATCCTTCCGCCATTGCTTTTGCCGCCAACAGACACACCCGCCTGTGGCTTGAGTCACTGTAGCGCACTCATTATGAGCACTCTTCCCTTTGCGGCTTTCAGCCGACCCCCCAAGCGAGGGGTTAGGAAGTTTGCTCCAGTCGTCGAAGACAGTTCCTCATCAGACGCGAAGGAGCCCCCGGGAATCCCGGGGGCTCCTTGCGTCAGTACTACCTACTTGACGGTGACCGTCGCGCCAGCGGCCTCGAGCTTGGCCTTGGCATCGTCGGCGGCGTCCTTGTTGACCTTCTCGAGCAGCGGCTTGGGGGCGCTGTCGACGAGATCCTTGGCCTCCTTGAGGCCCAGGCCCGAGACGATCTCACGGACGACCTTGATGACGCCGATCTTCTTCTCGCCGGCACCCTCGAGGATGACGTCGAACTCCGACTGCTCCTCGGCGGCCTCGGCGGGAGCGGCGGCACCCGGGGCTGCTGCCACGGCGACCGGGGCGGCTGCGGTGACGTCGAAGGTCTCCTCGAAGGCCTTGACGAACTCCGAGAGCTCCAACAGGGTCAGTTCCTTGAATGCGTCGAGCAGGTCTTCAGTGCTGAGCTTGGCCATGAATGTGGTCCTTCCACTATTTCTTGATTGGGGGTTCTTGCTTGGGTCTTCTGTGGTGAGTGCGTTGTCTACTCGGCGTCGACCGGGGCGTCCACGGCGTCTGCCGGGGCGTCGACGGCGTCTGTCGGTGCTTCTGCTTCTGCTTCTGCGACAGGAGCCGCGGGTGCACCTTCGGCGGCCTCCCTCTTCTCCTGCAGTGCGAAGACGAGGCGTGCGACCTGCGATGCCGGGGCAGCGAAGAGCGCCGCGGCCTGGCTGGTCTTGGCCTTCATCGCGCCGGCCAGCTTGGCCAATAGCACCTCGCGCGACTCGAGGTCCGCGATGCGGTTGACCTCGTCCACGGACAGCGGCTTGCCGTCCATGTAGCCGCCCTTGATGATCAGGGCCTTGTTGTCCTTGGCGAACGTCTTGATTGCCTTGGCCGCGTCGACGGGCTCGCCCTTGATGAACGCGATCGCGGTCGGACCGGTGAACAGTTCGTCGAGACCCGTCACACCTGCCTCGGACGCAGCGCGCTTTACCAGGGTGTTCTTGGCGACCGAGTAGGTCGCGGTGCCTCCGAGGGACTTGCGGAGATCCGCAAGGTTGGCCACGGTGAGCCCGCGATACTCGGTGACGACCGTGGCGGTCGACTCCTTGAACTGCTCGGCGATGTCGGCAACGGCGGTGGCCTTTTCAGCTTTGGCCATGCATGCCTCCTATCTCGGATTGGGTCCGCCGGTCGACCCTGGAAACGACGAACGCCCCGGCGCAGAGCGGCCGGGGCGTGAAGATCCACTGACGCATGCCAGCGGTGGTGCCTCGTCCTCCTGCGTGGGCCGCCCGGGTAATCCGGGACCTTCAACCGATTTCTCGGTGACCGACGGTCTTCGGTGGAACGTGAAGAGGATAGCGCGCTAGCCGCCGATCAGCCAAAACGCGCCCACACCCTCCCCGCAACCCCTCAACCCCTCCCCGCGAGCAGACGCAAATGTGTCCATTTGCGCGGCGTTTCGCGCACCTTTGCGTCTGTTGGCGCCTGCTCGAATCACTTCAGGCGCGACCTCAGGATCCGGTACTCCCACGTTCCCGTCCGCATCTGCTCGTAGAGGCGACCGAGGAGACCGTCGCGGCCGGCGCGGTCCGCGCGACGGGCCACGGTGACGAAGACCTCGCGGTTCACGTTCGCGCCCACGTGACGCGTCGTACCCCTGGCGCGCTGTCGGTCCGCGTCCTGGACACCGACACCTGACCCCCGTTTAGGCGGTTTCGTTTGCGCTGGAGCGCAACTCAGCGCGCCCAAACCGCGAGGAGGAGGAAGAGGGCGGCCAGTATCGTCACCCGCAACCAGTGCAGCCGGTCCCAGCGACGGGCGAGATCGCGCGATACGTCGCCGTCGGTCGTCCACTTTCCGATGCGGTTGTTGATCGGGACGAGCGTCGTCACGGTCAGCAACACGGCGGCCCCCATCAGTGCGGCGGCGACGATGACGAGGTCGCTGCGCGAGAGCACCGCCGCAGCGACGAGCGCCACCAGCGTGGCGACGTACCAGAAGGGCATGACCGCTCCGAGGAGCCTGCTGCCGCCGCTGCGGAACTGACCGAACGCCGGGTCGGGTAGCTTCGCGACGATCGGATTGGCGAAGGCGGCCACTCCGAACTCGACGCCGACGAGTGGACCCGCGAGCAGCAGGGCGATGACTTCCACGATCTGAACCATGTCGTCAAGACTGCTGGCTATGCTGACAAGAAACAAGGTACTGACAAATTTGGCAGCGTTGAGGAGGAGACGTGGCAGTCTCGAAGAAGGGCGTCAACGAGTGCCCCATCGACACCGCACTCACGGTGATCGACGGCAGATGGAAGGGCACCATCCTGTGGCGCCTGCTCGACGGACCGATGCGCACGGCCGAACTGCGGCGCAGCATTCCCGACATCACCGAGCGCATGCTGATCCGCCATCTTCACGAACTGGTCGACGCGGGCATCCTCGATCGTCACGACGCGCAGACGGTGCCGCCCTGCGTGCACTACTCCATCTCGGAGTACGGCATGACGCTCGCGCCGGTGCTGGAGAGCCTCTGCGGGTGGGGCCGAAAGCACATGGAGCGCAAGACCTCTCACGCGTTGAACAAGGCCGCCGCCCCCACCAGGCCCGCATCGCCGCCAAGCTCGGCCGGCAGCACGCGCAGGCCACGGACGAAGTCCAGACCGGCGTAGCGCGTCAGCGCCTCGCGAAGCGGGTCGAACAGCAGCCCACCCGACTTCGCCACTCCCCCGCCGATCACCACCAGATCGAGATCGCACACCGCCGCCACCGAGGCGATCGTGGTGGCGACGGCGGTCGCGCCGCGGCGGAAGGCCCGCAGCGCGACGGGGTCGCCCTCATTCGCGGCGTCGGCGAGTTCCTTGGCGTCGGCCTCCGGCGGTGCGGCCCAACCGTTCTCACGGGCCCAGCGCGCGATGTGCGGGCCCGACGCGACGGTCTCGACGCAGCCGTGGCCGCCGCACGTGCAGAGCACGCCGTCGGGCTCGACGACGACGTGGCCCACGTGCCCGGCGTTGCCGGTGCGCCCGTCGTAGGGAGCGCCGTCGAGCACCAGTCCGCCGCCGATGCCGGTCGACACCACCATCCCGAGCATGAATTGCGCGCCACGGCCTGCCCCGTGCCATCGTTCGCCCATCGCCATGCACAGTCCGTCGCCGCCGAGTCGCACCGACAGGTTGGTCACGGCTGCGACCTTGTCCACGATCGGAAAGCGTTGCCACGCCGTGATGTTGATCGGACTGATGGTGCCGCTCGGCAGGTCGATGGGCCCCGCGGATGCGACGCCGACGCCGCGCACGTCGCCATCGGCGACGGCCAAGGCGTCGGTGAGCAACCCTTCGGCGACCGACCAGATCGCCTGGGCGTCGCCATCCGGCGTCGGCAGCTGCGCGTGATGGAGCAGCGCGCCGTCGGTGTCGACGAGTCCGACGGCGATCTTGGTGCCGCCGATGTCGAGGGCGAGCGTTGGTTGCAGGTCGGTCATCAGTGTTTGTGAGTGTTGTCGGGTTGCCGGGGATCGCCGGGATGTTCATAGCCGGGAGCCAGTTCTACCAACTCCGCGCTACGCGCGTCGAGCCAGCGGCGGAATTCGCGGCGCCGGGCCACGGCGAGGAGGTGTTCGGCGATGTCGGTCCGCACGTCCTCGAGCGTGGTTTCCACCTGCCGGCCACGCCAGCCGCCGACTCCTGGCGCCCGGCGTCCGAAGCGAAAGGGGTTGCGGCAGTGGTAGTCCGCGATCTGGTCATCGCCGATCTCGACGCCCGCCGTGACGTGGACGAAGAGTGCCCGTGCCAGGCCGTCCCCGAGAGCTGACGCTGCGACGCTGCCGATCTCCAGCCGGGCCGCCACGTCGGGAAGGAGGTCCTCCTCGGCGGGCGCGCCGTCGGCCGTCAAACTCAGGGCGACGGCTTCCGCGGAGACTACCCGCGCCGTGACGAGCACCTGTGTCAGCCAACGCCGGAGCTGGCGTCCCTCGCTGGTGCCCGGCCGCGGCAGGGCACTCGCCAGCCGCGTCGAGCGAAGCCGGTCCTCGCTGGCGTCGACCTCGCTGACGAGCACCCGCTCCTCGCCCACCGTCGCCACCACGGGTGTCATCGAACCACGACCTTCACCGCGGGTGAGTACAGCAGCTCGCCCGCGCAGGCCACGCGGATCAGGGCCCACCACTCGCCGGGCTCCACCCACGCCGGCGGGGCCACGTCGAACTCCAGCTCGATGGTGCCTCGCGCGGGGAGGTCGGCGCCGATGATGTTGGGCCCCATCCACTCCCACGTCCCCCACGGGCTGATCAGGTGTGCCTCGACGGCCAGATCAGCGTATGCGTCGGTGCCGACGGTGACGCCCACCGTGGCGCTGTGACCCGCGCGCACGTCGACGGGTTCCGGGTCGCCGACCAACCGAAGCACCCGGTCCTCGGTGGCTCCGACCGCGATGACGCAGACGTCCTCCACGATCTGTCGCCAGGACGCCGGGATGGCGCTGCCGGTCACCCCGAGTTCGGCACGCAGCGGGTAGAGCCCCGGCGGCGTGTCGGGCGGCATCGTCAGGTCGACGATCGATTCGAGGAAGTCTCCCGGCGGCAGGACGAACGACAGCTCCTCCATCGCCACCGTCCACCCTGGTGGAGCGATCAGGCGCACCTTGCCGTGCAGCGGCATGTCGGTGACGTCGCTGACAGCGGTGAGTTGCAATTGCACGGACGCGTCGACGTCGACGGCCAGTTGATGCGGGTGCAGGTGGGCGACCGCGGGCAGGCCGCCTAGCGGAGCGGGGCCACGATTGTGCAGCCAGTACCTGGCGTAAAGCGGTTGTGCCGGTTCGGCGTCGGGCGCCAGCGTGGTGTCGTCGGCCTCGAGCACACGGGGCAGGTTGAGTTTGACACCGAAGGTCGCTATCTCGTAGCCGTGCAGCGTCAGGCCGCTCGTCTGATCGGCGAGTGGTTGCTCGAGCAGGTCGAGCCGCTGCGGGGCCGTCACGTTGCGCAGGCCCGACCCGATAGTGACCTCCGTTGTCCGGCCACGTGTTTCAACGAGCCGAAGGGCGATGCCCTCCGCGGGGTCCACTCTCCGCCCGCTACCGCCTGCGATGGGGTTGCCGACGACCTTGAGCGCACCGAGGGCCACCTCGCGGGCGGGCTCGACCTCGAGCAGCGAGCCCCACGGTGGCAGGCCACCTGCCGCCGGGTCGTGGTTGGCAGTCACCCCGAGAAGCGGCTGATTGAACTCCGCACTGCGCGAGGGGATGTCTGAGTCGCGCCAGTCCCCGCTGCCGCAGGCGACGGCGTAGTCGAAGGTGTGCGTCCAGTGTTGCAGTTGGAAGTTGGACCCGTCCGGGGCGGTACGCCGGGGCGGGTCGATCCAGGTGCCGGACGGCCAGCCCGTACAGGACCTCATGAGCGACGTCTGCAGCGTCCCGTCGGCGTCGACCGCGAAGCTCGGCACGCCGCGGTTGAACACCGCGACCGTGCGTGATTCGAAGTCCTCCAGATCGCCTGGTGCCGCCTGATCGACAACGATCTCCGCGTCGGCGAGATCGTCGACGAGGGCTGCGACGGCTGCCTCGAGGGCGGCGCCACCAATGACCAGCACCGGCAGGGCGTGGATGTCGCGGAGATCGGCCCCTGGTACCCAGACCTCCTTGAGCGGCTTCGCGGCCGGAATCCAGATGCGCTCAGCGATATTGACGACATCCACCCCGCCGAGTACCGCCGCGGTGAAGGAGTTCGCATCGGGGCCGCCGATCGAGATCCGCACGTCGGGCAGGTTCGAGTCCACGGTCAGATCGCCGTAGCGGGCCGACGTGGGTAGCGAGCAGGTGGCGGTGACGCCGGCCCGTGCCAGTGCCACCATCAAATCGCGAACCAGCGGGTCGGTGTCCCCGCCCGGTGACACCACTTCGGCCACCGAGATCGCCCGGACGTCTCGTTCGGAGTCCCCGAACCGGACCCGCACCGTGGTCGACAGCCCGAACCACCCGTACGCGGGGTTGTCCAAGGTCGAGGGGAACTCGGCCGTATCAACCGCTTTCGCCGATCCGCGGTCGTGAGTCAGGCCGAAGCCGCGGCCGATCACCGCATCGCCCACCTCACTGACGGGCATGGCGCCCGGCACGGGGCATGGCCAGCGCAACCGCAGCAGCCGATCCTCGCCGGTGAAGCCGTCGATCGTCGTGCGGCAGTCCACCCGGTCGACGCCGTGCCACAGCGTGATCGTCTGGGTGTAGGTCAGCAGGTGCCGGATACGGCCGGTGACGACGATCCGTTCGCCCAGCGCGCTGCGATAGCGCTGCATGGAGGTGGCCCGTTCGGCCGACGACGTGGTGACCGGGCCCTTGGGCAGTAGGTGCCACGGCCCCTCCCCCGCCTTCGGGTGCGCGGAGTACTCGTCGTAGATGGCCAGTTCGTTGCCGACGCGACCGTCCGCGATCAGTTCCCGACCGTCGACGGTCAGCGAGCTAACGCCTCCGCCGCGCGCCGCGTCGACCCGCAGCCGGTAGTACTCGTTGCCGATCCCGTCGCCGCCCAAGGGTTCCCAACCGGATACGGCGTCCTCCGTCTCGAAGCGGTAGGACCGCCAGCCCAGCGAAGGCACGTCATGGGCGAGCCAGCTGATCGAGTGCCCGTCGTGCTCGCCGAGCGTCGGCACGGGCTGTCCGTCGGTGTCGATGACGGAACCGTCGAACGGCTCGTCGAAGTGCATCGTGACGATGTCGGACCGATTGTGCGCCAACGGGTTCCAGACTACGACGGAAGCATCGACCGCGGTGGACATCAGTCTGAGCGCACTATCGCGCGCCTCGCGTCCGAGCTGCCACGCATCACGCCAACTGGTCACCAGGTCGAGGTACACCTGGTCGGATTCCGAGCCGGTGATGGCGTCGTGGTGCGCGCCGTATGCCAGCTGCACCCACGCCTTGGCGAGCGCAGCCTCGGGGTACGTCGCGCCGGCGATCAATCCGGCGAATACGGCGAAGCGCTCCGCCTCGAGCAGAGCGTTCTCGGCTGCGCGGTTGGCCTGCTTGGTGTCGATGTACGACACGTCCTTGCCGGTGTAGATCGGGTTCATGTCACGGGTTTGGGGTGACGGCGCAACGCCACGCTCGTCGAGCTCGGCCCGAACCGCGGCGAAGAATTCACTTGGAAGCGCGCAGACGAAACGGGGCCAGGTGTAGCGCGCATTCCAGTCCCGGTGGATCTCGGTGACCCACTTGTTCGGCGGCGTGTAGTCGGTGCCGACGGGCAACAGCACGTTGCGGGTCAGCGCGACCTTCTTCATCGTCGAGAACAGTTCGTACGTCGCGTGTTCGGCGTCCTCGAGCGAGGCCGACGAATCCATCCACCACCCCGCCGCGTAGTGCGCGGGCATGTAGTGCGTCAGCAGGCCGCGCCCCGACGGCGCCATCCACTCGAATTCACTGGCGAACTGCATGCGTTCGGGATCACCGTCGCCCGCCATCGGGCCCCACTGGTGGAACGGGCCGCGGGCCCACGAGCTCGACGTCAGTCCCGCGTCGGCGGCCATCCCCGGGAAGTGCGGGTCGTGGCCGAACACGTCGAGCTGCCATGCGGTCGCCGGGTCGGCGCCCATCACGTCGCGCTGAAACCCGATGCCGTGCACGAAGTTCCGGATCGCCGTCTCCGGGCTGGTGAGGTTGGTATTGGGTTCGTTGTAGGTGCCGCCCATCACTTCCACGCGACCGAGGGCGATCAGCCGCCGCAGGTCGTCGCGGTCCTCGGGGTTGGTGTCCCAGTACGGCTTCAGGTAGTCGACCTCGGCGAGCACGAACTTGTATTCTGGTTCCCGCCTTGCCATTTCGAGATGTGCGTTGACCAGCTCGAACCCGTTGGTCTGCCTGCACCGGCCCTGCGGCTCCTCGGTCCACACGCTGGTATAGGCGGCCTGGGTGTTCCACCACACGGGGTCGTAGTGGAAGTGGCTGACCATGTGCATCGTCCAGCCGGGCTCGGCGACGACGAACTCGAATTCCGTGACGCTGCGACCAACGACCAGCTCCGCGCGCCGTCGCTCGCCGATGACCGGGTCGGTCACCCGCACGGGCACTTCGAGGACATGACCGCGTGGCACCGCATTGACGTGGCCCACCGTCTTGAGGCCCGGTCCCTCGATGCGCACCGGCGTCGCGTGGGAGCAGAATCGGTAGGACACCCGCACCAGTTGTAGTGGCTCGTCGGCGGGGCCGGTGAACAGCTCCGTCGACTCCGCCGAGGTGACGTGCATGTCGCCACCCTACGTGCGGACACTGGCCCTGATGAGGCGTTCGGCCACGTCACGTACCGCGGCGATGACCTCCGGCGGCTCGAGCACCTCGAACTCGACACCGGGAAGGGCCAGCCACGGCACCATGTGTTCGGGCTCGTCGGCGCCCGCGGTGACGACGCATGTATCGGGACCGTCTGCCTCGATCTCAGCGGATGCATCCGAAAACGACTGAGCCACAACTTCCTTCGACGCCTGGTAGCGGACGCGGGCGACGTAGCGGTACGGGGAAGCGGTGATCGCGCGCCGGACGTAGCGCGCGGCGTCGGGCGCCTCGCGCGGGAGGAACGTGGTGCCACGCGCCGTGACGTCGGCCATCCGGTCCAACCGTAGGCTGCGCCAGTCGTGTCGGTCGCGGTCGAAGCAGAGCAGGTACCAGCGCCTGCCCGTCGTCACCAGTTGGTACGGCTCGAGGCGGCGGTCGGTGGTGTTGCCGCCGCGGTCGACGTAACCGGCAGTCACGTGTTCGTGGTCACGGGTGGCGCGCGCGAGGGTCATCAGCACGTCGGGTTCGACCAGGTCCTCCGACTGGCCCGACGTCAACGTCGTGGTCGACTCGTGAACGGCGGCGACCTGCGAGCGCAGCCGCGAGGGCATCACCTGATCGAGCTTCGACAGCGCACGCAGGGCCGACTCGCCGACGCCCGCCACGCTGCCACCCGCGGCCACCCGCAGGCACACGGCCATTGCGACTGCCTCGTCGGGATCGAGCAGCAGCGGCGGCAGCGCCGCGCCGGCTCCCAGTTGGTACCCGCCGCCGTGGCCCTTGCTGGCGTGCACGGGATAGCCCAGGTCGCGTAGCCGCTCGACGTCACGGCGCACGCTGCGGGTGGTGACGTCGAGCCGGTCGGCGAGTTCTTCGCCGCTCCACACCCGGCGCGACTGCAACAGGCCGAGAAGCTGCAATACCCGGCTGGTCGTTTCGGACATGACAAGAGTCTGCCGCACTCATAGGACCGAAACTGTCCTATATGGCTGACAGTGTGGTTGCCATGAGTACGGAGACAACCGACCTGACCGCTCATCTGGCCGAGCAAGTCGACTGGCACTGGCAACGCCAGTTACGCCCGCGATTCGACGGCCTCACCGACGACGAGTACTTCTGGGAGCCGGTACCGGGTTGCTGGACGGTCCGGAGGCCGGGAGCGGAGCCACCCGGGAATCGGTCCAGTCGTGACGGCCTAATCGACTTCACGTTTCCGCCGCCGCAGCCAGAACCGGTCACCACGATCGCGTGGCGGTTGGCCCACGTCATCGTCGGCGTCCTGGCGGTGCGTGCGCACTCGCACTTCGGCGGACCGCCCGCGGCCTACGAGACCTGGGACTACGCAGGAGACGCCGCCACGGCACTGCGCCAACTCGACGACGCCTACCACGGCTGGATGGCCGGCGTACGCAACCTGACGGCCGCCGAACTCGACCAGCCGGTCGGGCCCGCCGAAGGACCGTGGGCGGACAGGCCGATGCTCGACCTGATCCTGCACATCAACCGCGAAGTCATCCACCACGGGGCCGAAATCGCCCTGCTCCGGGATCTGTACGCCCACACCACCACCAAGGAGATCTGAACATGCCCGCGATGCCCCCTCCCGTTGCCGACGAGCGTGAAGCCTTGCGCGCCTACCTCTTTGCGCAGCAGTACGCCTTTCACGCCATGGCGTTCGGGCTCACCGACGCTCAGGCGCGCGCCACGCCCACGGTCAGCGCACTGTCGATCGGCGCCCTCCTCAAGCACGCCACCGGCTGCCAGCGCAGTTGGATGCAGCGGGTGGCCTCGGCACCCGACGCGCCGCCTGCCGACGACCGCCCCGCGCAGGAACGTCAGGCCGAGTACGCCGACGAGTTCACGATGAGGCCCGACGAGACGCTCGCGTCGGTGCTCGAGCGGTTCACGGCGCAGAACGCCGAAACCCTGCGACTGGTCGAGACGGCCGACCTCGGCGCAGCGGTGCCCGTGCCGCGGGACGCCCCGTGGTTCCCCAGGGACGTCGAGGCGTGGTCGGTGCGCTGGGTGTTGTTCCACATGATCGAGGAGCTGGCCCGCCATGCCGGTCAGGGCGACATCATCCGCGAGACCATCGACGGCGCCACCATGTACCAGCTGCTCGCGGGCCTCGAAGGGTGGCCGGAGACCGACTGGATCAAGCCGTTCAAACCGGCAGCGGCAGTGTGATCCCGTGTGGCAACGGTCTGCCGCGATCTCGTGTGACATGTGGTCTGGATGGGTAAGACGGCTTCAGGTCCTCACTGCAGAGACACCTACGACACAGAATCGAGTGCAACCATGACCGTTGATCGCAGCTCCCTTCGTTTCCGTCTCACTGCGGGGATAGCCGCCGCGTTCGCCGTGAGCACGCTTGCCGTGGCCTGCGGCAACAGCGGTAGCGGTTCGGGTACCAGCAGCACGTCCGAGACCACCACCACCACCACCACCGAGACCACGACCACCGAGACCACGGCGCCGTCGAGCGAGTCGCCGATGGCGCCGGCGCCGTCCGGGACCGACACGGGTGCACCGGGTGCGCCGGGCGC
>JAOPWT010000062.1 GCA_025965555.1 Mycobacterium sp. | reverse complement strand
TGGCCCGCGACGTCGAGCGGCTGGAGCGGCTCGCGGCCGAGCTGCACGACGTAGCAGGCGCAGAAGTCGAGGTGCTCGCCGCTGACTTGGCCGTCGCCGCCGACCGCGACAAGGTGGCGCAACGGCTCGCGGCAGGCGTGCGAGTCCTGGTGAACAACGCGGGATTCGGTACGGCAGGCGAATTCTGGAGCGCCGACTTCGAGGTTCTCCAGTCCCAGCTCGACGTCAACGTCACTGCCGTCATGCAGCTGACGCATGCCGCGCTGCCCCCCATGTTGGCCGCAGGTGCCGGCACCGTCATCAACGTCGCCAGCGTCGCGGGACTGTTACCGGGTCGGGGGTCCACCTACTCGGCGTCCAAGGCGTGGGTCATCTCGTTCTCCGAGGGCCTGGCCAACGGTCTCGGCGGCACGGGCGTCGGCGTGCACGCGCTGTGCCCGGGCTTCGTCCGCACCGAGTTCCATGAGCGTGCGGGCATCGACATGGTGGGCACCCCATCGGTTCTCTGGCTCGAGGTCGGCGACGTCGTGCGCGATTGCCTTGCCGACGTCGCCAAGGGTCAGGTCGTGATCGTCCCTGGGCTTCAGTACAAGGCGCTCACCACGGCGGGACGCATTTTGCCGAGGAGTCTGGTGCGGGCCGCGACGAAAGTGGTGGGCCGCGGCCGGGGGCGGACCTGAGTGCGCCCACTGGTCGCGCTGCTGGTGGCCCTGGTCACCGGCGTAGCTCTCGTCTCTTGCTCGAGTGATCCCGAACCGAGCCCCTATGCCACCCAGGGCGCCAAGATCGGTGAATCGCTCGCCGTGCTCGGTTGGAACATCTCAGCGTCGAACCTGCGCTTCGACGGCGACTACGTCCTGATCGACGTCGACGCGTCACCGTCGCAGGCAGGCGCTCCGCACGCGAAGGCCGACTCGCTGCGATTCGGCCTCTACGGCGCGCTGGCCCATCCCATCGAGACCACCGCGTTGGGTAGCTGCTCGAACGTGACGAACCTCAACCTGCAGCCAGCCGTCTCGCCGAATCCCGACAAGCTTTCCGGCACAGTGTGTTTGGGTCCGCTGCGAGATCAGACGCAGGTGCGCGGCGTGTACGCATACTCGCCGCAGGACCGGATTCCCGGCACCATCGCCGCCTACGGGGCGTCGTTCCCCGTCGGCCTGAACCCGACCAGTGACACCGAAACCGGTCTGGTCCTGAAGTCCACCAGCGTCGACGCCTTCGACGCCGACGGCTCGCAACTGATGCCGACCGCGCTCGGGGAGCCGAACGCCTTCAACGGCAACGGCTACATGCTGCTCGGCCTCGACATCAGTGGGCTGGCCTCGCGGTACCGCGACGACTCGATTCGCCGCGGCGGTCCGCTCATGGTGCAGGTGACCCCGACGCTGCCCGGCAAGGGGCTGTCGTACGCGTGCTCGGTGTACGGCGCGTCACTGTTGGTGCTGCCCGATTCGACGCTGGACGCGGTCTCCGTGCGGGGATCGCTGTGCACGCAGGGCGAGATCAACCAGGCGCTGCTGTATGCCACGGTGGCGGTGGTCGGCACTCACGCCGCACTGTGGACGACCCGTGAATGAGCGCCCGGGACCAACGGAGTGGGGTGCCGCTCCCGGCGTCGGACCGTGGCCCGGTCCGCTGCCGGACGACCCGCGTTACGACCAGGACCTGCTGCGTGACGGCGACGCCCGCAACGTCGTCGACGCGTATCGCTACTGGACGCGTGAGGCCATCATCGCCGACATCGACACGCGGCGGCACCCCCTCCACATCGCGATCGAGAACTTCGGCAACGACGCCAACATCGGCGCCGTCGTCCGTACGGCCAACGCGTTCGCCGTCGACACCGTGCACATCGTCGGCAGGCGCAGGTGGAATCGGCGCGGCGCCATGGTGACTGACCGTTACCAGCGTCTGCAACACCACGACACCACTGCCGAATTGCTGGCGTTTGCGGCCGAGCAAGGCCTCGCGGTGGTCGCAGTCGACAACGTGCCGGGAGCCGTCCGCCTGGAGCACACGCGCCTGCCGCGCAAGTGTCTGCTGGTCTTCGGGCAGGAGGGGCCGGGCATTACCGACGACGCGCAACGGGGAGCCACCGTGACCGTGTCCATCGCCCAGTTCGGCTCCACGCGAAGCATGAACGCGGCAGTGGCCGCAGGCATCGCGATGCACGCCTGGATCGCGACGCATGCCGACACATCACGCGCCTGGTAAGGCAGGATCATCGGCATGGATCAGCTGTGGGCCAATCGTGCGGCCAGCGCGGAAGCCGCGGTCGCGAAGCGGCACTACCGGAAGCTCTGGCGGCTACCAGGCACCCAGCTCGGCGTGTGCGCATGGCCGCCCTCGAAGCAGGATCTGAGGTTCCGCAACTGGAACTACTGGTGGCAGGCCCACCTGCTCGACTGCCTGGTCGACGCGCAGGCGCGCGACCCGCAACCCGAACGCAGGACGACGATCGAGCACCAGATCCGCGGGCACAAGTGGCGCAACGCCGGCAAGTGGACCAACGACTACTACGACGACATGGCATGGCTCGCGCTGGCACTGGAACGCGCGGGCTCGGTGGCTGGGGTCGAGCACCCCAAGGCGCTCGAGAAGTTGGCCGACCAGTTCCTCAACGCCTGGGTGCCCGAAGATGGTGGTGGCATTCCGTGGCGCAAACAGGACCAGTTCTTCAATGCCCCCGCCAACGGCCCCGCAGGCATCTTCCTCGCGCGCTATGACCGGTTGCGCCGCGCCCAGCAGATGGCCGACTGGATCGACGAGACCCTGATCGACCCGGACACGCACCTGGTGTTCGACGGCATCAAGGGCGGCTCCATGGTGCGCGCGCAGTACACGTACTGCCAAGGCGTCGTCCTCGGGCTCGAGGTCGAACTCGCCGCCCGCACCAAGGACACCCGGCATCCCGAGCGCGTGCACCGACTGGTCGACGCGATCGCCGACAACATGGCTCCCGGCGGCGTCATTCAGGGCGCGGGCGGCGGAGACGGCGGACTCTTCAACGGCATCCTGGCGCGCTACCTCGCGCTCACGGCCAACCTGCTGCCCGAGGACGGTCCCAAGGACACCGCGGCGCGCGCCACCGCCAAGGAGCTGGTGCTCAAGTCGGCCCAGTCGGCGTGGGACAACCGGCAGACCGTCGATGGTCTTCCGCTGTTCGGTGCGTTCTGGGACCGCACCGCAGAGCTGCCGAAGGCGGGTGGCAAGGACGCCCAGTTCGTCGAGGGCGCCGTCAACGCCTCCGAGGTCCCGGAGCGGGACATGTCGGTACAGGTGTCGGGCTGGATGCTGATGGAGGCCGCGCACACGGTCGCCGACGAGACGCCCGAAGGGCAGCTCGCGTTGGAAGTACCGGAACCACCCACTGAGGAGGACGGCGCGCAGTGACCCTTGCCGATCAGTTGTCGGGAGGCTGGACTCCCGATAAGCAGACCATCGACGACGCCAACCTGACGCACTTCCTGGCGTGGCTGTCCGATACCGGGCGGGGTGAGTTCGCCGACTACCACGCGCTGTGGGCGGCGTCCGTCGCCGACCTCGACTGGTTCTGGGACGCCGTCTGGAACTACTTCGACATCCAGGCCGACACGGCCCCGACTGCCGCTCTCGAGAGCGCTGAAATGCCTGGGGTGCAATGGTTTCCGGGTGCCAAGCTGAACTACGTCACGCAGACCTTCCGGCACGCGAGTGATGACCGGCCCGCCATGGTGGTGGCGGGCGAGGACGGCGCGGCGGAGTGGTCGTGGGCCCGACTCCGAAAGGAGACCGCGGCGTTCGCGGCCTATCTGCGTGACGTCGGCGTCGGGCCAGGTGACCGCGTCGTCGGATACCTGCCGAACATCGGCGAGGCCGTTGTGGCGTTCCTCGGTGCGGCGAGCGTCGGCGCCACCTGGGCGGTGTGCAATCAGGATCTCGCCGTCAGTGGCGTCGTCGCCAGGCTCGGGCAGCTGGAGCCCACCGTCCTGGTGGCCAGCGACGGATCGGTCTACGCGGGCAAGCGACGCGACCGCCACGCCGAGCTCGCCGAGATCCGTTCGCAGCTAACGACGTTGAAGTCCACGGTGTTGGTGCCGCGGCTGGGCGAGCCGGTCGACGGAACCACCCCGTGGTCGGAGGTGCTCGAGCGTGGCGCCGGCGTCGAGCTCGAGATCACCGTCGTCCCGTTCGACCACCCGCTGTGGGTGCTGTTCTCGTCCGGCACCACGGGCACGCCAAAGGGCATCGTGCACGGTCACGGCGGCGTGCTGCTCGAGCACGTGAAATACCTGAGCCTTCAACTGGATCTGAAGCCGGAGGACCGCTTCTTTTGGCAGTCCAGTACCAGCTGGATGATGTGGAACCTGCTGGTGTCCGGACTGCTCGTCGGCTCCACGATCGTGCTGTACGACGGCAGCCCCACCTTCGGTCGCACCGACTACCTCTGGCAGGTGGCGGCCGATCATCGGGTGACGGTGATCGGTGCCGGGGCCGGCTACTGGCTGGCGTGCGCCAAGGAGGAGCTGCACCCTGGCAAGGTCCTCGAACTGGAGGCGATACGGGCGGTCGGCTCGACCGGTTCGCCGTTGCCCGCCTCGGGTTTTCGTTGGCTGCAGGAGGGGATCGGCCGACCCGTTCCCGTGGTCTCGATGAGCGGTGGCACCGACGTCGTGACGGCCTTCATCGGGGGCACCCCGCTGGTGCCCATCAGGGCAGGCGAGCTCAACGCGATCTGCCTCGGTGTCGCGGCCGAGGCGTGGAGCGAAGGCGGACATTCCGTCACGGAGGAGGCCGGCGAGCTGGTCGTGACCAAGCCCATGCCGTCGATGCCCGTGTTCTTCTGGAACGACGTGGACGGCGAGAAATATCGCAACGCGTACTTCGACAAGTACCCAGGGGTGTGGTGCCACGGTGACTGGATCACCATCACCGAGCGCGAATCCGTGGTGGTGCACGGACGTTCGGACGCCACCCTGAACCGGGGTGGGGTCAGGATGGGCAGTGCGGAGATCTACAACGCGATCGAGGGCATGGTCGAGATCCAGGACTGCCTCGTCGTCGGCGTCGAGCTGGACGACGGCGGATACTGGATGCCGCTGTTCGTCGCCTGCGCGGAGGACGTCGACTTCGGCGACGGCCTGCGGACGCGCATCGTCGAGGCCATCCGCAGCGGCGCCTCACCGCGGCACGTGCCCGATGACGTCATCGCGGTGTCCGGTATCCCGCGCACCATGACGGGTAAGCGCCTCGAGATCCCGATCAAGCGAATCCTGCTAGGAGCCAAGCCCTCCGACGTGCTGACGCCCAGCGCCGTGGACCGGCCAGAGCTGCTCGGCGAGTTCGAGGAGCACGCAAGGACGTGACCGAGCCCCGACCGGACCAGGAGGTCACCCAGTCGCACGCGACTGGTGCTCCGCGGCCCGGCGACCGTGCGCCGCCGAGTCGGTTCGGTCGCGACCCCACCGCGGCCCGCAGCGGGGAGAACACGGCGGCCGCACTGCTGTTGGCCTGCACCGTCATCGCCATCGTGTGGGCGAACTCGCCATGGGCACAGAGCTATACCGACTTCTGGAACACCGAGGTCGGGCTGAGGTTCGGCGACTCCCACGCCGAGCTGAGCGTCAAACACCTCGTCAACGACGGTCTGATGACGTTCTTCTTCTTCATCGTCGGGCTGGAGGTGAAGAGCCAGTTCACCATCGGCGAGCTCACCGACCGTGCCCGCGCCGCGGTGCCCGTCATCGCCGCCATCGCCGGCCTGATGGTTCCCGCGGTCGTCTTCCTGCTGTTCAACCCGTCGGGTGACGATGCGCGCGCCTGGGGCGTGGTGATCTCCACGGACACGGCCTTTCTGGTCGGGGCGCTGGCGATCATCGGCCCGCAGTGCCCGGCCCGGCTGCGCACCTTCCTGCTCACCTTGGCCGTGGTCGACGACGTCGGGGCGCTGCTCGCCATCGCCGTCTTCTACTCGGCGCACGTCAGCCTGATGCCGCTGGTGGTGGCGGCGGTGCTCGTCGCGGCCCTGCTCGCGGTCCGGCGCCTGCCTGCCGGGCAGGGGCCTGCCTACGCGATGCTGGCCGTCGCGCTGTGGCTGGCCCTGTCGATGGGTGGCGTCCACCCCACACTGGCGGGCGTCGTCGTGGCCCTGGTGATCCCGGTCTTCACCCCGCAAAGGCAACGCGTGGAGGAAGCGGTGGACGTGATCCGCGCCTTCCGACAGTCCCCGAACTCCGAGTACGCCCGCGCGGCGACCCGCATTCTGCGCGAGTCCATTTCGATCAACGAGCGCCTGCAGACGGGGTTCGGCTCGTATGTGTCCTTCTTCGTGCTGCCGCTGTTCGCACTCGCCAATGCGGGTGTGCACCTTGATGGCGCCACGGTGAGCGCGGCGGTACGCTCACCGCTGACGTGGGGTGTGATCACCGGCCTGGTGGTCGGCAAGTTCGTCGGGATCACCGGTGCGACCGCGCTGGTGCGCGCGACGGGCATCGGCAAGCTCGCGCCGGGTTTGACGCTGCGTCGGGTGGCGGGCGGTGCCGCACTGTCCGGAATCGGGTTCACGATCTCGCTGTTCATCATCGACCTGGCGATCGACGATCCCGCGAAGCAGGATCAGGCCCGCGTCGGCGTGCTGGCCGCGTCCGTACTGGCGCTGCTCTTCGGCTGGGCCACGTTCCGAATCACCGACCGGCTGAGTCCGCCGATCTCGGTGGGCGCCAAGTTGATTCGTGACGTAGACCCCGACCGCGATCACATTCGCGGAAACCCCAATGCGCCGCTGACGCTGGTCGAGTACGGCGACTACGAGTGCCCGTTCTGCAGCCGAGCCACCGGTGCCATCGACGAGGTCCGCGGGTACTTCGGCGAGAACCGGCTGCGCTACGTGTGGCGGCACCTGCCGCTGGAGCGCGTCCATCCGCACGCCATGGACGCGGCCCGCGCCGCCGAGGCGGCCGGTCTGCAGGGCAGGTACTTCGAGATGGGGACCAAGATGTTCGCCTGCCAGGACCACCTGGAGTGGGAGGACATCTACCAGTACGCCGACGAGATCGGCCTCGACATCGCGAAGTTCGACCAGGACCTGCACTCGCCGAGGGTGCTGCACCGGGTGCAGGACGACGCGCAGGACGCCGAGTTGATGGACCTCAACTCCACCCCGACCTTCTTCGTCAACGGTCGGCGGCACCAAGGGCCCTGGGACGCATCCAGTCTGATCAGGGCGCTGGAGGCGGATTAGCATCGGAGCCTTGACCGACTCGAGCCGCCCCGACATCGACCTTCCCTCACCGATCGGCGTCTGGTGGGCCAGCGAAACCTGGCGCATGTCCGACGCCCAGGACGTCGCCCGCGAGATCGAATCGCTGGGCTTCGGTTCGCTGTTCATCCCCGAGATCGGGTTCAAGGACGCACTCGTCGAGTCGCAGGCATTCCTCGCCGCCACCGAGCGCCTCGTCGTCGGCACCGGCATCGCCAACATCCACGTCCGCGTGCCGTCGACGGCCGAGGTGGGCGCACGCACCATCAGCGCGCTGTACCCGCGGCGCTTCATCCTCGGGCTGGGTGTCAGTCACGCTCCGCTCGTCGAAGGCAACATCGGCAGCAGCTACCAGAAGCCGCTGGCCACCATGCGCGGGTACCTCGAGAAGATGAGCGCAGTGCCCGAGGCGTTCGAACCGGGCGCTGGACGACCGGTGCGCCTGCTCGCAGCTCTCGGTCCCAAGATGATCGAGTTGTCCGGCACTCACGCCGACGGTGCTCATCCCTACCTGGTGCTGCCGCAACAGACCCGCGTCACCCGCGACATCCTCGGCCCCGACAAGTTGATCGTGTCCGAGCAGGCGGTCACGGTTGGCGGTACCCCGGAAGAACAGCTGCAGTGGGCGCATGCCCATCTCGAGGGATACAGCGGTCTGCCCAACTACCGGAACTCCTGGCTGCGCCAGGGCTTCGACGAGTCGGATCTGGTGCGCGGTGGGTCCGACCGCCTGGCGCGGGCCATCGTCGGCATGGGCTCGGTCGACGATGCGGTGGCAAGCGTGCGCGGACATCTCGATGCGGGTGCCGACCACGTCGTGGTGCAGGTGCTCGGTGACGGCCCTGCGGGCGATCCCCGTCCCGCGCTGCGCACGCTGGCCGAGGCGTTGGAGCTGGGTTAGGACGGCTCCGTCGCGGGCTCGTCACCCGCGCGCTTGGCCGCCCTGCGACGCTTGAGCCACTCGAAGAAGATCGGGGCGATCGACACCAGGGCGATCAGGATGAAGATCGGCTCCAGAAGCTTCTGGATGATGGCGAACTGGCCGAGGCCGTAGCCGAGCAGTGTCAGGCCGACGCCCCACACGACCGCGCCGATCACGTTGAAGAGCGTGAAGACCCCATAGTTCATCCTGGCCGCGCCCGCGGTGATCGGCACCAGTGTGCGGACGATGGGCACGAACCGGCCGAGCACGATCGCGAACGGGCCGCGCTGCTCGAAGAACGCGTGCGCCTCGTCGAGGTAGCGCTGCTTGAGCACCCGGGCGTCCGGTTTGAACATCGAGGTGCCGATGGTGCGGCCGACGAAGTACCCGACCTGACCGCCGAGGATGGCGGCGATCGGGATGAAGACGAGCAGCTTCCACAGGGCGAAGTCGCTCTGGTTCACGTTGTGCGCGGTCTCGGTGCCCGCGGCCAGCATGCCCGCGACGAAGAGCAGGGTGTCGCCGGGGAGCACCGGGAACAGCACGCCGGACTCGATGAAGACGACGAGCAGCAGACCGACCAGCGCCCACGCGCCGAAGTACCCGATGAGCGTCACCGGATCAAGGAAGTCCGGCAGGAGCGCGAGGGTCGTGGTGGTCATGGGAGACCAAGATACCGGTGCCCACCTGACGTCTCGCTGAGACGACGATCGTGAAGGCCCACCCGCGGCTAATCTTCAGACCATGTCCACGCACAAGGCCGTTCATGTCGCAGATGCAGGCGCAGCCCTGACGCTCGCCGACGTCGAAACCGCATCGCCGCCGCGCGACCACGTCCGCATCGCCGTCGCCGCCTGCGGCGTGTGCGGTACCGACCGCGAGTTCTACGCAGGCCACTTCCCCGGACTGTCGTGGCCGATCACCCTCGGCCACGAGATCGCAGGCACCGTGGCGGAGGTCGGCGACGGCGTCGAGGACTTCGCGGTCGGTGACAGGGTGGCCGTCGGATGGTTCGGCGGCAACTGCAATCGCTGCGTTCCGTGTCGCCGCGGCTATTTCATGCAGTGCGAGCGCATGCAGGTGCCGAGCTGGCACTACCCGGGCGGCTACTCCGAATCCGTGACCGCGCCGGCGACGGCCCTCGCGCGCATCCCCGAGGGGTTCTCGTTCGCCGAGGCCGCACCGATGGGCTGTGCGGGTGTCACCACCTTCAATGGGCTGCGCAAGACGCGGGCCAAGGCCGGTGATCTCGTCGCGGTGCTCGGCATCGGCGGTCTCGGCCACCTCGGGGTGCAGTTCTCGCGCGCCATGGGCTTCGAGACTGTCGCGATCGCGCGCGGCGCCGAGCGGGAGGCCGCCGCCAAGGAACTCGGTGCTCACCACTACATCGACTCCAGCGCCTCCGACGTCGCGGCCGAACTCAAGCGGCTCGGCGGAGCGGCCGTCGTGCTTGCCACGGCAGCGGCCTCGAACGCGATGGCGGACACCGTCGGAGGGCTCGGGCCGGAGGGTGAGCTGGTGACCGTCGGCGTCACCCCGGAGCCGCTGCCGATCAGCCCGCTCGACCTGATCAACTCAGGCCTTTCGGTGACCGGTCACCCGTCGGGCACCTCGCGCGACGTGGAGGAGACCATGCACTTCGCGCTGCAGACCGGCGTGCGGGCGGTCATCGAGGAACGGCCGCTGGCCGAGGCCGCCGACGCCTTCGAGAGGATGAACTCCGGCAAGGCGCACTACCGGGTGGTGCTGACGGTCTACCCCTGAGGTATCGCCGACAAGCCGTTGTTGAGATACTGCCAGGAACGTCGAAGCGCAGAACGCCGAGAGGACACTCCAATGCCCATCGCTACTCCCGAGGTCTACGCCGAGATGCTGGACCGTGCCAAGGAGCACTCCTTCGCGTTCCCGGCCATCAACTGCGTCGGTTCGGAGTCGGTGAACGCCGCGATCAAGGGCTTCGCCGATGCGGGCAGCGACGGCATCATCCAGTTCTCCACCGGCGGAGCCGAATTCGCGTCCGGCCTCGGCATCAAGGACATGGTCACCGGCGCGGTGGCACTCGCCGAGTTCGCGCACGTGGTCGCCGCCAAGTACGACGTCACCGTCGCACTGCACACCGACCACTGTCCGAAGGACAAGCTGGACACCTACGTCCGGCCGCTGCTGGCCATCTCGTCCGAACGTGTCGCCAAGGGGCAGAACCCGCTGTTCCAGTCGCACATGTGGGACGGCTCCGCGGTGCCGATCGACGAGAACCTCGAGATCGGCAAGGAACTGCTGAAGCTCGCGGCCGAGGCCAAGATCATCCTCGAGGTGGAGATCGGTGTCGTCGGTGGCGAGGAGGACGGCGTCGAGGCAGAGATCAACGACAAGCTCTACACCACAGCTGCCGACTTCGAGAAGACGATCGATGCTCTCGGTGCCGGCGAGCACGGCAGGTACCTGCTCGCCGCGACGTTCGGCAACGTGCACGGCGTCTACAAGCCAGGCAACGTCAAGCTCAAGCCGGAGGTCCTCAAGGAGGGCCAGGAGGTGGCTGCCGCGAAGCTCGGACTGCCTCCGGGCAGCAAACCGTTCGACTTCGTCTTCCACGGCGGCTCCGGCTCGCTGAAGTCGGAGATCGAGGACTCGCTGAAATACGGCGTCGTGAAGATGAACGTCGACACCGACACGCAGTACGCCTTCACCCGACCGCTGGCAGGGCACATGTTCACCAACTACGACGGTGTGCTGAAGATCGACGGCGAGGTCGGCAACAAGAAGGTCTACGACCCGCGCAGTTACCTGAAGAAGGCGGAGGCGTCGATGACCGAGCGTGTCATCGAGGCCTGCAACGACCTGCACAGCAGCGGCCGCTCGGTCACCGCAGGCTGACCACCCGCCCGATTACTGCGGCGCCTGGCAGATCTTCCACTGCTCGTCGCGGAACTCCAGATCGAAGCTGCGGGTGGACCGGGTCGACGGGTCGAAGGCCATGAACGACGTGACGTTGGCCTCGGCGTGGCTGTCGTGCACGACGACCTGGTCGACGCTGGCGACGATCGGGTACTGCCTGGCGGCGGCCACCCGGGAGTGGATGTCCTTCCACTGCTTGTCGTCGTAGCGGATGTAGCTGTCGGCGGTCTCGCCGCACGTGATGGTGCGCAGCGTCGAGAGGTCGCCTCTCTGGATCGCGGTGTCGAAGTTCTGAATCGTCGTGCGCACCATGTCCTCCTGCGACACCGCGGGTGCGTCGTCGCGGGTCAGTAGCACGGTGCCGAGGATGGCGACGGCAGCCAGCGCGGCGATGACGAGCACCAGCGCGATGACCCAGCCCCAGCTGCGGCGGCGACCGGGCGGCTTCGGCGGGTCGACCCGGCCCGGAATCACTTGGGGCGCAACGGGTGCGCCCGGCGGTACGACGAAGATCTCGGTGGCCGGTTCTGGCGCCGTCTCGATGATCTGGGTCTTGCCCGCGTCCATCCCCGACGGCGCCGTGAACCTGCGCTCGGGGTGGTCGGGGTTCTCGGCTTCTGCGGCCCCGGCCAGAGCGGCCGGATCGATCACCTCGGTCTCGAATGAGGACGAATCGTCCGCGACCGGCTCGTTGTTCTCGTCCGTCCCCGATGGGTTCGACATTCGTGCCTCAGTCCTCCCTCGCGACTACTGCAGAGCTTATCCACCCGCGCCAGGCGAAGCCTGAAGACGTCAGCGTGGGATCCGCACGGCACAATAGGCGCATGACTCACATGGGCGATCTGCTGGGGCCTGATCCGGTCCGGCTCCCTGGCGACACCGAGGCCGAGGCCGAATTGGCCGCCGGCGAGAATCCGGCAATCGTCGCGGCTGCGCATCCGTCGGCCTCGGTGGCATGGGCGACGCTGGCCGAGCAGGCTCTCGACGACGACAAGGCGGTCACCGCCTACGCCTACGCGCGCACCGGGTACCACCGCGGTCTCGATCAGCTCCGCCGCAACGGCTGGAAGGGCTTCGGGCCGGTGCCGTACTCCCATGAACCCAATCGCGGCTTCCTGCGCTGCGTGGCCGCACTGGCCCACGCCGCGGACGCCATCGGCGAGACGGACGAGTACCAGCGGTGCCTCGACCTTCTCGACGACTGTGACCGGTCGGCGCGGGGAGAACTGGGGCTGGCTTAGCGCGGGTTCTGCCGAACTGCCTCGCACAGGGCGTTGACGTCCCCGGCGACGAACCGGGGGGCGTCGTCTAGCGCGGGTGGCGTGGCGCGGGTGCGCAGCGCGACCGCGAGTGCGCACAACTGCGTCCGAAATGCCGCCGCGTCTTCGGAACCGAGCAACGGACCGGCCGCGCGGGTGTCCATCTCCCAGCAGGCGGCGATGGTGCCGTAGGCGAGGTGTTCGGCCGCGTTGGCGGCGGGCCTCAGTCGCTCACCGGTGGCGCGCAGCCGGGCCGAGCCCACGGCCGTGGCGTCGGCGGCGTCCCGCAGGTCGATCGCGGCCAGCTGCAGATCCCGGCGTGACGCCCTGGCCGCCAAGGTGGCGGTGTCGGCGGCGAGGTGGGGCACGGTCGCCGCGACCGCGTCCACGGTGTCGGCGATCGAGTCGATCAGTCTGGCGGATTCCTGGAACCGGCTGGCGACGAGGAAGACCGCCACGCCGACCGCGCAGCCGACGAGGGTGTCGCTGCCGCGCGCGAGCAGAAGGTCGCCGATGTCGACGTGGCGGGTGCCGGTCGCGATGGTCAGGGCGGCCGCGGTGATGAATACCGAGGCCAGCCCGTAGTGGCGGACGACGAGCATCTCGATCACCAGTTGCAGCACCGCCAGTATCACCGCCAGCCACCAGCCCTGCGGGTGCAGCCAGAGAATGCCCGCAGCGAGGATCAGCCCCACCCAGGTGCCCGCGAGTCGGTCGGCGCCCCGCCGCAGCGTCCGACTGCGGTCGGCGCCCTGGTGCAGGACGAGGACCGCGGCGGCGATCGCCCAGTAGGCGTGACCGATTCCGAGGAGCATCGCGGCAACGCCTGCCAGCGGTGCGGCGATCGCGACCCGCACCATGACGTGTCGGACGTGGGAACCGGGTTGTAGCGCCCGCAGCAGCAGGGTCGCCGCGTGGGGGCGGCCCAGCGGAACGCGATCCGTGGCGCGGGTCGACACCGTCTCGGGGGCCAGCGTCAGCTCTGCGATCCGGCGGGCGGTGTCGGCGGCGCCGGGTGCGGGCCCGTCGCCGACCGCGGTGGCCGACATCGAGTCGGCGAACAGCACGTGCAAGGAGTGGGTGGCCGCGCGCAGCCGCAGCAGCGTGGCGTCCGAGCGTTTGGCCGGCTGGAAGCTGATGAGGGCGTTCCACGCCCCGTGCAGCGAGGTTGCGGCGCGGTGCCTGGCGGCGGTCTCGCTTGGCGATCCGACCGCCTCGACGTAGTCGGCCACCGCAGCGCCTGCCGCCGACAGCGCGGCCCGCTCCGGGCGCTTGCTGTCGCCGACGACGCCTGCCATCTGCACCAGCCACGCCACGGCGCCACCGGACAGCACCAACGCGCCCAGCTGCCACGGCACCAGCTGGGCGGCCGAAACGCCCACGCCGGCTGCGCAGGCCAGCGCGAACACGTAGGCCCCCGGCGGCCCGACCGCGAGCGCGTTGCACAACCACACCGCGGCGACCGCCACCAGCGAGACGACCGCGATACCGAGCCACGGCACCTCGGCGGCCCAGGCGCCCACCGTGACCGCGGCAGCCAGCGCCACCGAGACCACGGCAAGCTGCACTCCGCGATTCAGGTACGGCCGGTCGCCGCCGAAGCGGGAGGTGAACGCCCCGAGGGTGGCGATGAGGCCCGCCCCGACGTCGCCCGCCGCAGAACCGATCACGACGGGGATCGCGGTGCTCACCGCGGCCCGCACCGCGATCGGCCAACGCGAGTTCATCGGGCCGGTCAGAACCAGGCGGACCAGAACCGCGTGAGCTGGGAACCGAGCGGCACCAGGCCGCCGGGGACGTTGGACAGATCGACGAACCACAGCACGAGTCCGAAGAACCATCCGTTGAGGATGGGCGCCATCAGCAGGACGAACAGGATGATGAAACCCCACTGCTTGACCGGTGCCAGCTGACGCTGGGTCTCGGGCTTGAGGTGAGGTTCCAGCGCGCCGTAGCCGTCCAGGCCGGGGATGGGCAGCAGGTTGAGGAGTACGGCCGTGACCTGCAGGAAGCCGAGGAACGCCACTGCCGACCAGAACACCAGGTGCTCGGGGTTCCAGAACACGGCGGTGATGGCGAGCAGCACGATCGCGAGCACCACGTTGGCGAACGGACCCGCCAGGCTCACCGTCGTGCGCTGTCGCTTGGTCATCGACCAGGTTCGGACGTACACGGCGCCGCCGGGCAGTCCGATCCCGCCGAGTGCGATGAATAGTACGGGAATGCCAAGTGACAGTAGCGGATTCGAGTACTTCAACGGGTTGAGGGTCAAGTAGCCACGCACCTCGACGTCGTGGTCGCCGTAGCGCCACGCGGTGTAGGCGTGGCCGAACTCGTGAAGACACAGCGATACCAGCCAGCCAAACACGACGAAGATGAACACCCCGACGTAGGACAACGGCGAGCGGGGCTCATCGGCGAGCCAGGCGACCACTCCACCGACGGCCGTGATCGCGAGGATCGCCAGGAAGACTGGGCTCGGGCGCACCGACTGGCGCAGTGGACGGACGTTGCTCACCTCACGAAACTACTTCAATTCCCGGGTCGCTTCGCTCCTGCCCGCCGTACTTCAACGAACCGCCAACCAGCCCTGCGTGTTGCGGTAGAACGTCGATCTGCGCGCTGGGCGGGCAGCGCTCACGCCGTCGCGAACCACCACCACGCCGGTGGTGCCGAGCTGTGCGGCGCGTCCGGTGACCCACCGCCGCGGCCGCATCCGCCCGGTCAACACGCTGGCCCGCAGCCCGGGCAGGTCGGTCATCGGCTCGATCCGCACGCCCGTCACCTCGCCGTCGAAGAGCAGCGTGTCGTCGACGACGGCCTCGCCGACGACGGTGCGCGCGGTTGCGTCGGGCGGTAGCCAGTAGGCGGCGCTGACGAGCACGGTGCCCGTCTCGTCGCGGATCAAGGGCACCCTCCGCGCGGCCGCCGTGCGCGCGCGCCGCGCTGACCAGGGCCGTCGGACGAGGGCGACTTCGAGGTCGAGTCGGTCGGCGCGCAGCAGCCGGGACAGCACGACGGCGAGGTCCGCAGGTGTGCCGAGCACGATCAGCCGGCGGGCATG
Organism: Mycobacterium sp.; assembly: GCA_025965555.1. Lineage (GTDB taxonomy): Bacteria > Actinomycetota > Actinomycetes > Mycobacteriales > Mycobacteriaceae > Mycobacterium. Next base: position 10,585 of record JAOPWT010000062.1, on the reverse strand, counting down.
GAAGGTGGCGTCGACGTCGGCCGGTTCGGTGACTTCGACGATCGGCAGGTGGGCAAGGGGGCGGGGTACACGCCGCCCGCCGAAGCGCAGCACGACGACATCTGAGGCGGTCAACGCACTCCTTGCAAACAGCCGGGGATCTTCTCGGATAGGGTGTGTCACCGGCTGTCACAGTATTCGAGGCAGATAAGCGGGAGAAACGTCATGCCGGCAATCGTGCTCATCGGCGCCCAGTGGGGCGACGAGGGCAAGGGAAAGGCCACCGATCTGCTCGGTGGTCGCGTCCAGTGGGTTGTTCGATACCAGGGTGGGAACAACGCCGGGCACACCGTCGTCCTACCCAGCGGTGAGAACTTCGCCCTTCACCTCATACCGTCGGGCATCCTCACGCCCGGCGTCACCAACGTCATCGGCAACGGTGTCGTGGTGGATCCAGGGGTGCTGCTCACCGAGCTCAAGGGGCTCGAGGACCGCGCCGTGGACACTTCGCGGCTGCTGATCTCGGCCGATGCGCACCTGCTGATGCCGTACCACGTGGCCATCGACAAGGTGACCGAGCGGTACATGGGCAGCAAGAAGATCGGCACGACGGGCCGTGGCATCGGACCCTGTTACCAGGACAAGATCGCGCGTATCGGCATCCGTGTCGCCGACGTGCTGGATCCGGACTCGCTGACTCAAAAGATTGACGCCGCACTGGAATTCAAGAACCAGGTGCTAGTCAAGATCTACAACCGCAAGGCTCTGGATCCGCAAGAGGTTCGCGACGCGCTGCTCGAGCAGGCCGAAGGGTTCAAGCACCGCATCGCCGATGCCAGGCTGCTGCTGAACGAGGCGCTGGAGAACGGTGAGACGGTGCTGCTGGAGGGTTCCCAGGGCACTCTGCTCGACGTCGACCACGGCACGTATCCCTTTGTGACGTCGTCGAATCCGACTGCCGGCGGTGCCGCTGTCGGCTCGGGTATCGGGCCGACCAGAATCACGACTGTGCTTGGCATCCTGAAGGCTTACACCACGCGCGTCGGCTCGGGTCCCTTCCCGACGGAACTCTTCGACGAGTTCGGCGCCTACCTGTCGAAGACCGGTGGCGAGGTCGGCGTCACCACCGGCCGGGCCCGCCGCTGCGGCTGGTTCGACGCGGTCATCGCCCGCTACGCCACCCGCGTCAACGGCATCACCGATTACTTCCTGACCAAGCTCGACGTGTTGTCCAGTCTCGAAACCGTGCCGGTGTGCGTCGGTTACACCGTGGACGGCAAGCGCACCAACGAGATGCCGATGACCCAGAGCGACATCGCCCGCGCGGTGCCCGTCTACGAGGAACTGCCCGGTTGGTGGGAGGACATCTCCGACGCACGTGAGTTCGACGACCTGCCCGCCAAGGCGCGTGACTACGTGCTGCGGCTGGAAGAGCTTTCAGGCGCCCATGTTTCGTGCATCGGCGTGGGGCCCGGCCGTGAGCAGACGATCGTGCGCCGCGACATCCTGGCCCCCAAGTGAGCGGCAGCAGCAGCGATGAGCGCTCGCGCGAAGAGCAGACGGGCGATGAGCGCTCGCGCGAAGAGCAGACGAATGGGGTGACCGACCCCGACTACGATCGCCACGGCGGCTTCCCCGTCTTCGAAACCGCAACGCCAGGACCAGGTTTCGGTCCTTTCCTGGCGTCGATGCGACGACTGCAGGACCTCGCGGTGTCGGCCGATCCGGACAGCGATACGTGGGTCGACGCGGCCGCCCGCGTCGAGGAACTGGTCAAGTTGCTCGACCCGTTCGAAGCCGCGGAGGGCGTCGGACCCGCGGGCCGGATGCCCAAGCTGCCCGGCGCAGGCAACCTGCTGATGCCGCCGTTCAAGGTGAGCAAGATGGCGCCCGACGGCGTCGAGTTGGGCGTGCAGTTCAGCCGCTTTCACGTCGGCGGCAACTCGGCCGTCCACGGTGGCGTGCTGCCACTGCTGTTCGATTCGATCTTCGGAATGGTGATCCATGCTGCGGGGCGCCCGATCAGTCGCACCGGCTTCCTGCACGTCGACTACCGCAACATCACCCCGATCGACACGCCGTTGAGCGCCCGAGGCTGGATTCGCGCGGTCGAGGGACGCAAGGCGTTCATCGACGCCGAACTGCGCCGTCCCGACGGAACGCTGTGCGCTGAAGCCAACGGGTTGATGATCCGGCTGCTGCCCGGCCAACCCTGACGCTGCGCGCGGGGCGATTCTGCGACCCTGGCGGTGAACTCGGTGAGAGCATGAGCCCATGACCGCAGACGCCGAGCGACACCTGCGCACGTTGTCGACTCCGCGCGCCGCGGCGGTGGCCGGGGTGCTCTTCGCGGTGCTGTTCGGGGCCGCCATGATATTGATTCGCACGTCGCTGCCCGAGCACCCCGAGGTGGGCGCCCAGTGGATCGAATCCGGCCGGGGCAGGATTCGGGTCGCGGCCATCCTGCTGCCGTTCGCAGGCATCACGTTCCTGTGGTTCATCGGCGTGGTGCGCGACGGCTTCGGACGCTTCGAGGACAAGTTCTTCTCGTCGGTGTTCATCGGCAGCGGTCTGCTGTTCCTGGCGATGACGTTCGTGGCGAGCGCGGTCGGAGTGGCGCTGTCGTCGAGTCATTCGTTCGCCTCCGACGCGGCGGCCCACGCGGACGTCGTCGCGTTCGGGCAGGTGCTGATGATGACGTTGACCAAGACCTACGCGCTGCGCATGGCGGCGGTGTTCATGATGTCGTTGGCCACCATCTGGCTGAAGACATCACTGATGCCCCGCTGGCTGGTGTTCACGACCTACGCCGTGGTGCTGGCCGTGCTGCTGGCCGCCGACGTCAGCATGTGGATCACGTTGGCCTTCCCGGCGTGGGTGCTGCTGGTCAGCCTCTTCGTGCTGAACCGGGCAGGCGTCATCGACCTGGACCCCGGCGACGAGAAACCCAGCTCGTCACGCCAGGCGCAGCACTGACGCCGGGCAGATCTTGACGGCCTCGCGGGCGTGGTCCTCCTCGGCCTCCGGCACGTCCTCGGTGAGCAGCACCACGATGCCGTCGTCGTCCTGATCGAACAGCGCGTCGGAGATCATCACGCAGTTTCCCGATGCGATGCAGTCATCGCGGTCGGCTTCGAGCCTCATCCGAACATCAACTCCTCATCACCAGCTCACTGCCAACGACCGTAGTCCGTAGATGAAGTGAAACGAGCGGAACTGGACATCGTCGAAGTCCTCGGCGAGCGCCAGCTTCGGGAATCGCTGCAGCAGCGCGGGCCAGGCGATCCGCATCTCCATCCTGGCGAGTGGAGCACCCAGGCAGTGGTGCACGCCGTGCCCGAACGCCAGGTGGCCCGGCGCGCCCCGCCGGATGTCGAGAACGTCTGGCGCATCGGTGAATCCGGGATCCCGGTTGCCGGACGGCAGTGAGGCGAAGACCAGCTGCCCCGCGGGGATCGGCACGCCGGCGACCTCGACGTCAGTAGTGGTGATCCGGGGAATGGACGTGTGCACGATCGACAGCCACCGCAGCAGCTCCTCGATGGCGGGGCCGATGGCGTCCGGATCGTCGCGCACGGCGGCCAGCTGCTCGGGATGCCGCAGCAGCGCGAGGGTGCCGAGCCCGAGCATGTTCGACGTCGTCTCGTGACCGGCGAGCAGCAGCAGGCCTGCGACGCCGACGAGCTCGTCGTCGGTCAACTCGGTGCCGTGCTCGCGGATCAGCATCCCGAGGATGTCCTCACCGGGATGGCTGCGGGCCCTCGCGACGAGGGACTGCATGTACGCCCGGCCCTGGCGCTGCATCTCGAACCGCTCGGGGATCGGAAGCGACAGGTCGAGCTGACGTGCGGACCGGGCCTGAAAGTCGGCGCGGTCCTCGTAGGGCACGCCAAGGAGCTCGCAGATCACCAGCGACGGGATGGGCAGCGCAAAGTGCTCGACGAGATCTGCGGGCGGGCCCGCGGTCTGCATCGCATCCAGGTGCTCGGTGACGATTTCGGTGATCCTCGGCTCAAGGCGTTTGATCCGCCGGATGGTGAACTCCGGGGTCAGCATCCGGCGCAGCCGCTGATGCTCGGGCGGATCGAGGCCGAGCAGATTGCCCGCCCGCGCGCTGGTCTGTTCCTCGTCGGGCATGACCGGAGCGCCGGGGATCACGAACCCCGGCGGCCGGGCATTGGAGAAGTGCTCGTGGTCGGACAGCACCCTCTTGACGTCGTCGTGCCTGGCGACCAGGTACACCTTCATGCCGAACGCGTTGACCACCGCCTGGACGCCTGCGCCTTGCCGGATCTCGCCGAGTTCCGGCGTGGGATCGAATGCGTCGCGGCGCATGTGCACGGGTGGTAGCGAGGGTGCCGATGCGGTCATGCATTCGACGGTACCGACGATCCTCCATTCCCGGCCGAACGTGGATTACCCCCACGCCTTCGGCGAAAAAACGTGGGGGTAATCCACGTTCGGCGCGGGGGTATGCACGTTCGGCGCGGGGGGCGGGGCGGGCGCCGGCGAGTCGATCTCACGGAGCAAACACGGCAATTCAAGATCAGCTTTCGTAGACACGGCAACTAGACTGATCTTCAGTTGGCGAAATTACGGGGGTGGCCAGTCATGGGCAACGGGACCCACCGCACCGCCGATCGTCTCCGCCTCGAGCAACTCATCGGCGCCGACCTGCGTTCGCTCACTTCGGAGTCGGATTGGATCGCTCGCACGTTCGCCGAGCGAAACAACGTGTCCGCCAACGAGTTCCGTGCGCTGCTCTTCGTCATGATCGCCGAGACCAACGGCGTGCGCCTGACGGCGGGAGATCTCCGCAAGCAGATGGGCCTGTCCGGTGCGGCGATCACGTATCTCGTCGAGCGGATGAGCGAGGTGGGCCATCTGCGTCGTGAGACGGACCCGTCCGACCGCCGCAAGGTGATTCTGCGCTACGGCGAGCACGGCATGGAGGTCGCGCGCACGTTCTTCTCAAGGCTGGCGCAGCACAACCACGGGGCCATGGCGGAGCTGCCTGACTCGGATCTCGAGGCAGCGCACCGTACCTTCGACGCGGTGGTGGGCGCCATGAGGGGGTTCCGCGCCGAATTGGTGTCGCCAGGCGGTTCCCAGTCGCCTGCCTAGTCGCGGTCGAGCGTCGCCTCTTCCAGGTCGAGGCCCCGTAGGACCGACCTGAGGACTTCGTCGTTGATCCGGCCTGCGTCGCGCTCTTCGATGAACGTCTCCCGCTCCGCCTTGAGCATTTCGAGTCGGAGGCGCCGGAACGCCGCTGCGGGGCCTTCACCGATCTCGTCGTCGCTGCGCCCCAACTGTTCCCACGCCGAGTTACTGCGACGGTCGTTCCAGTGCCGAAGGATCGTGGCGGCGCGTTCGGGGACGTCCGAGTCGGGGCGTTGGGCGGCCATGATCTCGTCGAGGCGGTCGGCGGCCCGCTGCGCGGCCTTGGTCTGGGCCGTGGCCTCGGCGAGGGCATCCTGATGGGCGTCGTCGCCCTGAACGTCAAGCACCCTGATGATCCACGGCAGGGTGAGCCCGTGCAGCAACAGCGTGCCGACCACCACCACGAAGGTCAGGAACACCAACTGGGGCCTGCCGGGGAAGGGGTCACCCGAGAGCGTGGTGACGGGCACGGCGAATGCCGCGGCCAACGACACCACCCCCCGCATCCCGGCCCACGCGACGATGAAGACCTGCGCCTTGGTCGGGGCTTCCTCGTTCTCCCGGATCCGCCGGGACAGCTTTCGTGGCACGAACGCCATCAGGAAGACCCAGATGATGCGGACGCCGATGACCGTCGCCAGCACCGCGGCCGAGGCGATCGCCAACACTTCCGCCGAGATCCCTCTCAGTTCGGCGACCACCGTCGGCAGCTGCAATCCGATCAGCAGGAACGCAAACGACTCGAGAACGAACTGCAGCGTCTTCCACACCGCGGTGTCCTGGAGTCGGGTGGCGTAGCTGGCCTTGGTCGAGCGCTGACCGAGGATCAGGGCTGCCACGACCACGGCGATCACGCCGGAGCCGTGCACCTCTTCTGCGAGCAGGTAGATGAAGAACGGCGACACCAGGCCCAGCGCGCTCTCCACCAACGAGTCCTCGAGCCAGGTGCGGACGTAGACGATCAGCGAGCCCATGGCCCAACCGATCACGGTGCCGCCGACCGTGGCGAGCCCGAACGTCAACAGCGGCGTGCCCCACGTGGCGGCCGTGCCGATCGCCGCCGCGAGCGCGACCTTGTAGGCCGTGAGTGCCGTGGCGTCGTTCAGCAGACTCTCGCCGCCGAGCAGCGTCATGATCTGGCGCGGCAGACCGAGCCTGCGCCCGATCGCCGTCGCAGACACCGCGTCCGGCGGCGCGACGATCGCGCCAAGGGTGAGGGCGGCGGCGAGCGTCAGCTCGGGCACGGTGTGATAGGCGACGATGCCGACCGCGAACGTCGTCACCAGGGGCAACCCGACTGCCAGCAGACCGATCCTTCGGGTGTTCTTGCGCAACGCGACGTAGCTGCTCTCGAGCCCCGCCGACCACAGCAGCGGCGGCAGGATGACGAACAGCACCAGATCCGGTTCGAGTTCGATGCCGTCGACGCCGGGGATCAGGCCGGCCAGCAGCCCGGCCACCACCAGCGCCAACGGTCCGGAAACGTCGTAGCGGCGGGCGATCCCGGCGAGCAGGACCGACACCACGAGGACCGCTAGCAATGAGGCTCCACCCACGCTGCCAAACCCTCCTGTCTTGGACTCGACCTAGACCGCCCTATTGTTGAGGGCATGCGGAGGAGAACGCGACAGCGCGACGTGAATTCCTCGCCCCCGCCCCGCACATGCGAGCACCTGGCTGAGGCTGCCGACGCGGCCGAGCCAGAACCCCTCACCCCTGGCATGTGCCAGGAATGCGATGAACTCGGTGAGAGTACCTGGGCTCACCTGCGGATGTGCCTGACGTGTGGACACGTCGGCTGCTGCGACTCAAGCCCACACAAGCACGCCAACAGGCACTTCCACGAGACCGAACATCCCGTGATGCGTTCGGTGGAGCCTGGCGAGAACTGGCGGTGGTGCTACGTCGACATCCAACTCGGTTGATTCCTCTGGCAGGGTGGAGAAGCGATGACTGAACCCACCGATCGTCCCGCTGGCGTCCTGCTGCTCGGCACCGGCGACACCGGTCCCGAGCTGGCCCTGGCGTTCGAGCGCCTCGGGGTTGCCGTGACCCATGTTCAGGAGTGCCCCGACGCCGACGCGCTGGCGGCCCTGCTCGACGAATGCGAGCCGGACTACGTGGTCGCGGTGTCGGCGGACGTGCCGTCCGCCGTGCTCATCGCAGCAGCCGAGCGCGAGTCGGTGGAGGTGTTCCCGACGCCACGCGCCACCCGGCTCGGCGCCGATCGCGAAGGGCTGCGCAAGCTGGCAGGCGACGAGCTGGGTCTGCCGACCGTGCCGTTCTGGTTCGCCTCCTCGTCGGAGGAATTGGCCGCCGTCGCCGGGCACGCAGGATTCCCGCTGCTGGTGTCACCGCTGACGGGACCGGTCACCGACGGCCAGTCGGTGCTGACGAGGCCCGATGACGTCGAGCCAGCGTGGAAGCGGGCGGTCGCGGCGGGTCCGACCTTCCTGCCGAACCGGGTGATGGCCGAGACTGTCGTGGACGTCGACGACGAGGTCACGCTGCTCACCGTGCGCACCACCGAACCGTCGGGACCAGCGGTGCAGTTCTGCGAGCCGATCGGCCACCGACGGGCCGAGGGAGCACCGCTGGAGACGTGGCAGCCGCAGCAGCTGTCCTTCGCGGCGCTCGACGCCGCACGGTCCATCGCGGCGCGCATCGTGCATTCGCTTGGCGGCCGCGGCGTCTTCGCCGTCGAGCTGCTGGTGCGCGGCGACGAGGTCTACTTCGCGACCGTCAACGCTCAGCCCTTCGACCTCGGACTGGTAACCGTTCGGTCGCAACGGCTTTCGCAATTCGAGCTGCATGCCAGGGCGATTCTGGGGCTGTCCGTCGACACGATCATGATCTCGCCTGCGGCTGCGGAGGTGGGTACGCGGCGACCGGTCGCCCGCAGTGCCATGCTCGAGGCATTGGACGTGCCCGAGAGCGACGTGCGGCTGCTCGGCGCCACGTCGGTCGCCATTGCCACCGCTCCCGACGTCGTCCGCGCCCGCGACCGTGCACACCGGGTGTCGACCGTCGTCCACGGACTCGGGTCGTGACCGGTTCCGATTCCGGTCCCATCCAGCTGCCAGAGCCCGAACCCGACCGCCCGACCATCGCGCCCTTCCTTGGTGCGCTGGCGGTCATCGCGATCGTCGTGATCGGAATCGTCCTGTTCAACGTCTTCGGGTCCCAGCACACCACCCCGGGAGATCAGGTGGCCCAGGCGGCCGTCGCCCAGAACGATGCCCTGCAGCGCCAGGACTACGTAGCGTTCCGCAACGTCACCTGTCGTGCCGAGCAGGGGCTCGAGGCGGACTTCCTAGCGCGTCAGCGAAATTCGGTGGCCAAGGACGGTGAGCGCTATCTCGACGACGTCACGGACATCCGCATCGATGGCGACCGCGCCTCGGCGACGGTCACGTACCACTTCGACAAGACAGCGGAAACGAAGACTCCCAGCGAGCTGAACTTCGACAAGGAGGACGGGGCGTGGAAGGTTTGTTCCAGCTAGATATGGGACACTCGCGGTCGTGAGTTATGCGGGAGACATCACCCCTGAAGAGGCGTGGAAGCTGTTGGCCGAGGACCCTGGGGCCGTGCTGGTCGACTGTCGCACCGCGGCTGAGTGGCGCTTCGTCGGCGTCCCCGACATCTCCTCGTTGCAGCGCGACGTCGTGTACGTCGAGTGGAGTCGCACCGATGGCACGCACAACGACGGATTCGTCGACGATCTGGTGGCCGCGGGTCTAACGCCAGGTCAGCGGCCGGTCGTCTTCCTGTGCCGCTCCGGCAATCGCTCCATCGGCGCGGCCGAGGCGGCCACCGAGGCGGGCATCGCGCCGTCCTACAACGTGCTCGATGGCTTCGAGGGCAACCTCGACGACGACGGGCACCGCGGCGGCACGGGTTGGAAGGCCATCGGACTGCCGTGGAGGCAGTCATGACCGGCCCCGACGACCAGTCGGTGCCGTCGGTCCGGATCCCGGCCCCCCTTCCCGACGGCGTCAGCCAGGCGACCATTGGGGTACGCGGTGGTCTGCTGCGGTCCGGCTTCGAGGAGACCGCCGAAGCCCTTTACCTGACGTCGGGCTACGTTTACGGCTCCGCGGCCGACGCCGAGAAGGCGTTCACCGGTGAGATCGACCGCTACGTCTACTCGCGCTACGGCAACCCGACGATCTCGATGTTCGAGGAGCGACTGCGCCTGATCGAGGACGCGCCCGCGGCCTTCGCGACGGCGACCGGCATGGCCGCCGTCTTCACGTCCCTCGGTGCCCTTCTCGGAGCCGGCGATCGGCTCGTCGCCGCGCGCAGCCTGTTCGGCTCTTGCTTCGTGGTCTGCAACGAGATCCTGCCGCGATGGGGTGTGGAGACGGTGTTCGTCGACGGCGAAGACCTCTCGCAGTGGGAGGAGGCGTTGTCGGTGCCGACCCAGGCGGTGTTCTTCGAGACGCCGTCGAACCCCATGCAGTCGCTCGTCGACATCTCCGCGGTGTGCGACCTGGCTCATGCCGCGGGTGCAAAGGTGGTGCTGGACAACGTCTTCGCGACCCCGCTGTTGCAGCAGGGTCTCCCGCTCGGAGCGGACGTCGTCGTCTACTCCGGCACCAAGCACATCGACGGTCAGGGGCGCGTTCTCGGCGGCGCGATCCTCGGCGACAAGGAGTACATCGACGGTCCGGTGCAGAAGCTCATGCGCCACACCGGTCCGGCGATGAGTGCGTTCAATGCATGGACGATGTTGAAAGGCCTTGAGACACTTGCTGTTCGAGTGAACTACTCGAACAGCTCGGCGCAGCGGGTCGCGGAGTTCCTGCAGGACCATCCCTCGGTCTCCTGGGTGAAGTACCCATTCCTGGAGAGCCATCCGCAGTACGACCTGGCCAAACGTCAGATGCGCGGCGGCGGCACCGTCGTCACCTTCGAGTTGGCAGGTGGCACCAAGGAGCGCGCGTTCGAGGTGCTCGACAAGCTCCAGGTGATCGACATCTCGAACAACCTCGGCGACTCCAAGTCACTGATCACGCACCCGGCCACCACGACTCACCGGGCGATGGGGCCGGAGGGTCGTGCGGCCATCGGACTCGGCGACGCGGTCGTGCGAATCTCCATCGGCCTCGAGGGAACCGAGGACCTGATCGCGGACCTGGACCAGGCGCTGAGCTAGATGTCGCGGTCGACTGCGGCCAAGAAGGCGCGGCGCAAGAAGCGGATCGGCGCCCGCAACGACGCCTGGCTACCCGACGAGGTTCACGCCGACATCAAGGGTGTCGCACGCATCGCGAACGAACTCATCCCGCGGGGTTGGGAATTCGATCGCGACTTCTCGACCGACGAGTTCGTCACCTGGTACTACCCGCCGTCGGGAGTCGAGGAGTCCGATCAGCAGGACGAGTCCGAGGAGGCAGTGACGCGGATCTGGCTCACGGATCCCGAGAAGCCCCACGTGATC
>JAOPWT010000059.1 GCA_025965555.1 Mycobacterium sp. | reverse complement strand
TGCTACCGAGTCTCACTCGAGGTACGCCGTCTGGTTGACGAGTCGGACCGACGAACCGCCGTCCGGATAGAACTCGGCGATGGACAGCGAGGCCAAGTCGAGATGCAGGCGATAGAGAATGCCCTGGCCTGCGTCGAGCGCCAAACGCAGGATCGTCTTGATCGGCGTCACGTGCGACACCACCAGCACCGTCGCATCACCATGTTCGGCGATGATCCTGGTGCGGGCCCGCCGCACCCGTTGCGCGACGGCGTCGAAGCTCTCCCCGCCACCCGGCGGGGCCACGCTGGTGTCACGCAGCCACTGACCGTGCAGGTCCGGATCCCGTTGCGATGCTTCACCGAACGTCAGGCCTTCCCAGTCACCGAAGTCCGTCTCGATGAGGTCGTCGTCGACGGTCACGTCGAGCCCGAGGACCTTGGCCGCCGCCGCCGCGGTGTCGTAGGCCCGCTGCAGCGGTGAGCAGACCACGGCCGCGATGCCGCCCCGTTGCCCGAGGTAGCGGGCCGCGGCGTCGGCCTGGCGCCGTCCGAGCTCGGTCAGCGGCGGGTTGCCCCGCCCCGAGTAGCGGCGGTTCACGGACAACTCGGTCTGCCCATGCCGCAACAGCAGGAAGCGGGTCGGCGCACCGCGTGCGCCGGTCCAACCCGCCGGCGAGACCGCTTCTGTCGCCTTGTCTTCCGGCTCCTGCGCCGCCGCGTCCATCGCCTCGTTGGCCAACCTGTCGGCATGCGCGTTCTTGGCTCGCGGGATCCACGTATAGGTGATGCTGTTGAAGGTGCGGGCCAATTCCAACGCCCGCTGTTGCAGCGGAATCAGGTCGGGATGCTTGACACGCCAACGGCCCGACATCTGCTCGACGACCAACTTCGAATCCAGCTGGGCGGCAACCTCGGTGGCGCCCAACTCGGCGGCCTGCTCCAAGCCTGCGATCAGACCTCGGTACTCGGCGACGTTGTTGGTGGCGTGGCCGATGGACTCTTTGGTCTCGGCGAGCAAGCGTTCGCGGTTCGCCGACCAGACCACCGCTCCGTACCCAGCGGGGCCGGGATTGCCGCGCGACCCGCCGTCCGCTTCCACGATCACCTTCATTCGCTGAAGTCCCTGACTCGCACCAGGATTGCCGAGCATTCGGGGCAGCGCAGCACCTCGTCCTCGGGTGCAGCCGAGATGCGCGCCAGCTCACCGCGGTCGATCTCGATGCGGCAGGCGCCACACCGTCGGCCCTGCAGCCGCCCCGCTCCGATGCCGCCGCCCGCCCGCTGACGCTCGTAGAGCGCCACCAGAGCCGGGTCCAACGACGCGGACAACTCGCTGCGGCGGGACGCGGCCTGGTGGCGAGCCTCGTCGATGAGCACTAGTGCCTCGTCGCGTGCCGACGTGGCCGCCGCGAGTTCGCCTTGAAGTTCGTCGATTCGGCTGAGCTGCTTGCCCTGATCATTCTGCAAACCTTCGCGGTGCTCCATGATCTCGAGCAGCGAATCCTCCAGACTGGCTTGACGTCGCTCCAACGTCTCCAGTTCATGCTGCAGCTCGGCGACGTACTTGACGTCCACCGTGCCGGCGTCGAGCAGCCCGCGATCGCGCTCCTCGCGCTTGCGCACGGAGTCGATCTCGCTCTCGAACTTCGCGATCTGACCATCGAGATCCTCCAGCGCGATCCCAAGGGCAGCGAGCGCATCGTTCGCCTCCCGATGGGACGCCTGCACGACGTCGAGCCGCTTCTGCTCGTCGAGGTGTTTGGCGCGATGGTCGAGCCGACTCATATCAGCGTCGATCGCAGCGAGTTCGAGAACCGAACGTTGTTGTAGCTCTGCGGCCTTCATGTGTCCCCTGCGTCCTTCTCTAGATTCCATGGGTCCGTCCGGACCGGGCTGATGCGCACCTCGAGCACATCGCGGAAGTGGCTGCCGAGCAGTGCCGCGGCTTGATGGCACCACGGATACTCGCTGGCCCAGTGGGCGACATCGACGAGTGCGACGTCGGAAGCGCGCAGGTGCTCATCGGCCGGGTGATGCCTGAGATCCGCGGTGACGTAGGCATCCACGCCCGCCGCCGCCACGGTGTCGAGCAGTGAATCGCCCGCTCCCCCGCAGACCGCCACCCGCGCCACCACCGCGTCGGGATCGCCTGCCGCACGCACTCCCCACGAGGTCTCCGGTAGCCCGCGGGCCACCCGGGAAACGAACGCCGACAGGGTTTCCGGGCTCGGCATTGCACAGATGCGGCCGATGCCGACGCCTGACGGCAACGGCGCGAGGGCGAACACGCCGAAGGCGGGTTCCTCATACGGATGCGCGCCGCGCATCGCTTCGAGCACCGCACCGCGCAGCTTGGCGGGGGCGATGACCTCGATGCGGTCCTCCGACAGATGCTCGACCGCGCCGACCGCGCCGATCGCCGGGGAGGAGCCCTCGTGCGGCAGGTACTGGCCGCTACCCACGACGGTCCAACTGCAGTGCGAGTAGTCGCCGATCGTACCTGCACCGGCATTGAACATCGCCTCGCGCACGGCTTCCGCGGACGCTCGGCCATCCACGATGGGGACGTAGACCACCCACTTGTCTAGCCGGCTGCCGTCGGACACCGGCGAGAGGACGTCCTCGACGACGAGTCCAAGTGCCTCGGCGAGCGCATCCGACACCCCCGGGGACGCCGAGTCCGCATTGGTGTGCGCAGTGAACAGGGCACTGCCGCTGCGGATGAGGCGGTGCAACAGGGCGCCCTTCGCAGTGTCGGCGGCTACCGTGTCGACCCCGCGCAGCAGCAGCGGGTGGTGCGCGAGAAGCAGCCCGCGGCCCGGCGTCTCGGCGACCACGGCCGAGGTCGCATCGACCGCGATCGTCACGGAGTCGACCAACTCGGAGGGATCACCGCAGACCAGCCCGACGGAGTCCCAGTCCGCCGCCAACGCCGGGGGGTACGCCTGCTCCAGCACGTCGATGACGTCGGACAGTCGCGCGCTCACCGCGGCTCCCCGGTCGTCGCCTCGGTGAACACCACGGCATCCGTCGCGCGCCGGTGGTCGCTCTCGCTCGGGTACCGACCAAGGTCCCCGAGTCGTCCTACCAGCCACGACGGCGGACGGACGGCGCGTACGTCGACCGCGAAGTCGAGCATGCCCTCGGTGGCGGCCTGATCACCGTGGTAGCGCGCATCCGCCCGCGGCGGAGCCACCCGACCCTGTGCTCCCGGTGACCGGGGAAGACTGCCCACAACAAGACAGTAGACAATGAACGGGTGAGTCCCCAGCTAGTGATATTCGACCTCGACGGCACGCTCACCGATTCCGCCCCCGGGATTGTCGCGAGCTTCCTGCACGCCCTCGGCGAGATCGGTGCCACGGCGCCCGACGGTGACCTCGCAGGCCTCGTCGTGGGACCTCCGATGCATCAGACGCTGACGTCGATGGGACTCGGTGATCGGGCAACCGAGGCGTTCACTGCCTACCGGGCGGATTACACCTCCAGGGGTTGGGCGATGAACAGCCTCTTCGACGGAATCCCCGATCTCTTGTCCGATCTTCGTGCCGCGGGGGTGCGACTGGCGGTCGCCACGTCGAAGAACGAGCCAACGGCTCGGCGAATCATCGAGCACTTCGGCATCGATTCCCATTTCGAGGTGATCGCCGGAGCCAGCCCCGATGGCGTCAGGTCGGCGAAGGCCGACGTGGTGGCGCACGCGCTGGCCCAGCTGGGTCCGCTGCCCGACCGGGTGCTCATGGTGGGTGACCGCTCCCACGACGTGCAGGGTGCGGCGGCACACGGCATCGACACGGTCGTCGTCGAGTGGGGTTACGGCGCATCGGACTTCGACGGGCCCGACTCGGTGAGCGGGTACAAGCACGTGGCGACCATCGACGATCTCCGGGAGGCGCTCGGTGTCTGACCCACTGCTGCACGTGACGTTCGTCTGCTCGGGGAACATCTGCCGGTCACCAATGGCCGAGAAGATGTTCGCCCACCAGATCGAGGAACGCGGCCTGGCCGACGTCGTGCGGGTGACCAGCGCGGGCACCGGAAGTTGGCACGTCGGCGCTCCCGCTCATGAGCGCACCGGTCACGTGTTGCGCGAGCACGGCTATCCGACGGTCCACCGTGCCGCGCAGCTCGACGTGGAGCACATCGCGGCCGACATGGTCATCGCCATGGGACGCAACCACGTTCGCATCCTGCGGGACCTCGGGGTGCCCGCGACGCGGATCAGGATGATGCGCTCGTTCGACCCTCGTTCGGCCGCTCATCCGCTGGACGTCGAGGACCCGTACTGCGGGTCCCTCGAGGACTACCAGGAGACCTTCACGGTCATCGAGGCGTCGCTGCCCGGACTGCACGACTGGGTCGACGAACGACTCGCCGAGCGGGAAGCCGCGGGCTGATGCGCCGGTTCGCGTTCATGTTCAAGCCGCAATGGTTGGCGCTCTACGTCGTCGTGATCGCGTTCGCCTACCTGTGCTTCACGGTGCTGGCGCCGTGGCAGCTCGGCAAGAACACGAAGACCTCCCGCGAGAACAACCAGATCTCCCAGTCGATGTCCCAAGCCCCCGTCCCGGTGACGACCATTTTGCCGCAACAGGATTCGTCGGCGTCCGGCGACCAATGGCGTCAGGTCACGGCCACCGGCAGATACCAGCCGGAGGCTCAGGTGCTCGTCCGGCTCCGCGTGATCAACGGCGATCCAGCGTATGAGGTACTGCTGCCGTTCCACGTCGACGGCGGCCCCACGGTGCTCGTCGACCGCGGCTACGTCAAGCCCGTACAGGGTACGAAGGTGCCCGAGTTCGCCGCACCACCCACCGGCACCGTGACGATCACTGCCCGGTTGCGGGATTCCGAACCCGCGGTTGCCGGCAAGAACCCGTTCCGCGAGGACGGAGCCCAACAGGTGTACTCGATCAACACCGATCAGGTCGCCCAGGTGACGGGTGTCCCGCTGGCGCGGTCATACCTCCAACTCGTCGACGGTCAGCCCGGCGGCCTCGGCACGATCGGCCTGCCACATCTGGACGCAGGCCCGTTCCTGTCATACGGCATCCAGTGGATCGCGTTCGGGATCATCGCCCCGATCGGCGTTGGTTACTTCGTCTTCGCCGAGGTCAAGCAGCGCCGAAGAGAAAAGACCCAGACCGACTCGCGAGCCGCCGCGACCACGCCGCTCAGCGCGGAGCAGAAGCTCGCCGACCGCTACGGCAGACGATCGTGACGAGTACGACGGTCGCTGCGGCCGCGGCCTGAACGGCACGCGACAGCCGGACCGATCGGGTGACGTCGGCCCGCTCGGGGACCCGACCGTCCCCCAACGTCGGTCGGATTTCGAGACGGTGGGCGTACTGCGTCGGCCCGCCCAGGCGGACGCCGAGCGCCCCAGCGAAGGACGCCTCCACCACTCCGGCGTTGGGGCTGGGGTGATGGGCGGCGTCTCGACGCCAGGCAGCCAGCGCATCGCGCGGCGATCCTCCGATCGCCGGGGCGCACGCCGCCACCAGAATTCCTGTCGCGCGAGCCGGCAGGTAGTTCGCGACGTCGTCGAAACGTGCTGCCGCCCAGCCGAATCGAGCGTAACGCGGCGACTCGTGACCGATCATCGCGTCCAACGTGTTCGCCCCGCGGTAGACGAGTAACCCAGCCACCCCGCCGAACGCACCCCACCAGAGCGGCGCGACCTGGGCGTCCGAGGTGTTCTCGGCAACCGACTCCACGGTGGCACGCGCGATTCCCGCCTCGTCGAGCGAGGCCGGATCGCGTCCGCACAGCGACGGCACCAAAGCGCGCGCCCCCTCG
>JAOPWT010000051.1 GCA_025965555.1 Mycobacterium sp. | reverse complement strand
TCGCCGCACGGTTGAATGGTCGGCATGCCGATTCCCGACTTCATCGTCGAACTGCGTCGGCACGTCGAACATGCGCTGCTGTGGCTACCGGCGGTGACGGCCGTGGTGGTCAGGGGCCAGCAGATTCTGTTGGTGAAGCGGTCCGACAACGGCGCATGGACCCCGGTCACCGGCATCGTCGAACCCGGCGAGAACCCTGCCGACTGCGCCGTCCGAGAAGTCCTCGAGGAAAGTGGCGTGCACGCAGTCGCACGGCGACTCGCCTGGGTCCACGTGACGAGCCCCGTCGTTCACGTCAACGGCGACCACGCTCAGTATCTCGATCACGTGTTTCGAATGGACTGGGTCGACGGCGAACCGTTCCCCGCGGACGACGAGAGCGTCGAGGCCGGCTGGTTCGACCTGGCGGCACTGCCAGCCGTATCGGCCCCATGCGCCGAAGGATTGCGCTCGCGTGTGACGAGGATGGCACTGCGGCAGCGGTTTTCGATACCCGCGAGTCCAGGTCGGCAGACGACCACTCGAGTATCGGCCCCTGATCGGGGAGCGAGAGCGAGTAGTGGAATCCCGAATGAGGTAGCGCGCTACTCGATACGGCGGCGACACCGACGCCCACGATGAAGGCGAGACAACACCTCACCACATCGAAGGGACGACGATCATGGCTGCACTGTTTTGCAACACCCGCGACATGGAGCTCAGCGAGGCACTTGGGAGCGTCGGCGAACTGAAGAACGTCATCGCCAACGAGCTCAGGTCCAGCGGCTTCACCGATGTGGTGAACACTCAGGGCGAAGTCGCGGGAAACAAGAACGGGATGCGGTTGTCGGTGTTGCACCTGTTCATCGGTGGCAGGCGGTTCTATCAGCAGGTGATGGCGGCCGGTGACAACAGCGGCGTCACCCTGCAGACAGTCAACGACGTCGTCGGCAAGATCCGGTCGCTGCACTTCCTCTGAGCAGGGCGCCGCCGGTGTGGCGCAGCCTCCTGGCGCACGAGGCTAGAGCCGAGACGGAAATGCCCGGCGTGCCAGCAGGCTCACGCCGAGCCCGAGACCGATCAGCGCGGCGCTGACCCATGGGAGTCCGCCAAGGCCAATGACGGGCAGCAACCCCGCACCGATCGCCGCCCCGCCCGCGATGCCGAAGTTGGCGCTGGAATTGACCCATGCGCCTGCGAGTTCGGGCGACACCGCGTGACTGCGCACTGCGCACGCCTGGTAGATCGACGGCACGCCGCCGAAGGCGCCGTTCCACACCGCTGCGGCGACGATGACGGGGATCAGCATGGGGAAACCGAAGCCAAGGGCCAGAACGGCGGCGATGACCACCGTCATGATGATGATCGTGGTGCGGCGCGGGCGGTGATCCAAAGTGCTTGCGGCATAGGCGAGTCCGGCAAGGCCACACACCCCGCACAGCAGGAGTAGCGGGCCGATGAACGCGGGTCGCGCGCCTGCGGCGGAAAAGACCAGGCTCACGAACGTGTACAGGGTGAACTGGCCGAGGTAGGTGACGGCATTGGACGCCACCACGGGGGCGAGTTGAGTTCGCCCGCTGTGGCTTTGGGCGGGCCGAGCCGGGGTCTCGTTGGTCACGCGCGGCAGCACTCTGGCGACGAGCAACAGGGTGACGAGGGACAAGGCGGCGAGCACACCGAACGAGGCACGCCACCCAAGCGCCGTGCCGAACGAGGTGGACAACGGAACCCCGAGAATGAAACCCGCAGTGGCCCCTCCGGTCGCGATCGCGAGCGCGCGGCCGACGTGCGCGCCGGTGACCAGTCGGGGCACGTAGCCGATGCACAGGGAGAAGAACAGTGCGTGCGTCACCCCGCCGATCGCCCGGCCTGCGGCCAACACGGCAAAGGTTGGGGCGACGGCGACCAGCAGATTGCTGACCGCGTAGCACAGCAGCGTCGTCAGCAGCAGGGGCTTGCGGGCGAACCGGGCGGTGGCCAGGGTCAGCGGTACGGCGAGGGCGGCGACCATGACGGCATAGAGACTGACCAACAGTCCGGTGACCGAGTCCGCGACGTGGAACGACTGGCTCATGGCGGGCAGCAGCCCGACGGGCAGCATCTCTGTCGTGACCGCGAGACAGGAGGCCAGCGCCAGCGACAGCAGCCCGGCCAGGTGGGGCCGAAGGCCGCCCCGAGGCTGACCGATGGCAGCGGTTGTCGTCATCGTGCCGAATATACTCAGCCAATGAGTTTAATCAAGTGAGAACATGTCTGACGATGTCCCAGGATCAGCGATCAGCAGCACAGCAGCGGTGGTTCGGTGCTGCGCAGCTGATCGGGCTGGTGCGGGCCCAGCCGGGGATCACCAGGGCCGCCGCGGCTCAACAACTCGGCATCGGCAGCGGCGGGGCGGCCGATCTGGTGGCCCGCCTGCGCCGTGCGTGCCTGCTCGACGAGACGCCTGCCCCCGCGGCCGGCCGTGGCAGGCCGACGACCGTGCTCGGCGCCCATCCGAACGGCCCGCTGATCCTCGCGGCCGAACTTCGCGCGGGGGACTGGCGATTGGCGCTCGCCGGCATCGACGGCCAGCCTCGAGTGGTGGCGCAGGCCCGCAACGAAGGCAAGGGGCCCGCGCGGCTGCTATCGGACATGGCCGACGCGATCACAGCGCTTCACCTGCGCCAACCTGGTCGGATACGAGCGGTGGCGGTGTCCGCGGCGGGAACGGTCAGCGATGCCCGCCTCGTGCAATTCACCACCCGCGGCTGGTCGGATGTCGACCTGTCGGTGTTGGGGGCGGCTGTGCCCGGCGGCGCCGACGTGCCGCTTCTGCTCGGCAACGACGCCACCCTGGCCGGTCTGGCCGAAGCCCGCACTGGCGCGGCGCGTGGCGCCGGAACCGCACTGCATCTCTTGATCGCAGTGGGACTGGGCGGCACGCTTGTGGTCAACGGCGAGCCGGTGACCGGCGCCCACGGCGCTGCGGGGGAGTACGGCCACGTGCCATTCGGCGACCGGGCACTGGTGTGCCCGTGTGGGGCGCGCGGCTGCTGGGACCTCTCCCTCGACGGGCGGGCGTTGGCCCGGCTGCTCGCTGAACCGCCTCCGGAGGATCCGGTCGGATACGCATACGAGGTTCTGGGCCGCCCCGCCGGACAGCGGACGGATCGGGCCTTCGAATCGGTGGCCTCGGCACTCGGTGCAGGCATCGGTGGTCTGGTGAATCTCCACGATCCCGAGGTGGTCACCCTGGGGGGTCTGGCCGTCCCGCTCCGCGCGGCGGCGCCACGGGCGTTCGACGACGGCTACCGCGATGGGTTGATGGCATTCCGCAAATCGTCGGCGCCGCCGGTGCGTGACGGCGCCCACGGCGACGATGGCCCGATTCGCGGTGCGGCCGCCTGGGCGCTGGATCACGTCACCACGGAGGCGGCATTGGACCACTGGGCGACGCGCGTCGTCTGACCACCTCGGTGCGACGACTTGCCGATTTCGCTGTCAGCGGAAGCGTTGAGTAAGCAAAAGTCTTGGGCTGTATAGAACCGGCTCTCAGTCCTGTCTCAGACGGCGAAGGCACGGTGGTGTCAACACTTTGCTGTCCAATCGAAGAAAGTATGACGCCACGACATGACGAACCACCCGCCGTATCCGCATCGGCAGGGCCACGAAGCGGGCCCGAATCAGGCTGTGGGCCAACAGTATCCGGACCGTCATGCCCAGAATGACTACCAGCAACCCTACGATTGGCGCTACGCGCAGCAGCCGCCACCTTATGGCCCTGCGCACCATGCGCATTCGGCCGATACGTCACCGATGGCGGCTATTCAGCAGCCGCGGAAGCGGTCTCGCGCCGGCATCATGATCAGCGGTGCGGCGGCGATCGCCTTGGTCTCGGCGGGCGCAGGCGCGGTCGCGCTGACGAACCACCACGACGGGTCGGCTGCGAGCGGGCTGGCCCACGCCTTGGCAACGGCACCGAGCCAACCCGCGGCCGCGGCGCCGCCACTCAATCCCCCTGCGGCCGGATCCGTGGAGCAGGTCGCGGCGAAGGTCCTGCCCAGCGTGGTGAAGTTGCAGATCGACATGGGTGGTCAGAGCGAAGAGGGTTCCGGCGTCATCCTCGACCCCGACGGCCTGATCCTGACGAACAACCACGTGGTGGCCGCCCTGAACGCCGCTCCCGCTGCCGACGTCGTGCCGGGTGGTCTGGACGGCTCCGGTGGTCTGGACGGCTCCGGTGTTCAGACGGCTCCAGGCGGTCAGGAAGCCCAGAGCCCACAGTCCAAGCGAGCGACCGTGACGTTGTCCGATGGCCGCACCGCACCCTTCACCGTCGTCGGTGCCGATCCGTCGAGCGACATCGCCGTGGTCCGCGCCAAGGGGGTCTCGGGCCTCACG
>JAOPWT010000050.1 GCA_025965555.1 Mycobacterium sp. | reverse complement strand
CGACAACAGGACACCGTCGACGCCCAGGTTGGCCACCGCGCGCGCGTCGGCGACCGTCTGCACGCCCTTGACGACGAACTTGCCAGGCCACTGCGACTTGATCCAGGCCAGGTCCTCGAAGGTCACCGTGGGATCGAACATGGTGTCCAGCAACTCGGCCACCGTGCCCGACCAACGGTCGAGCGATGCGAACGCCAGCGGCTCGGTGGTCAGGAAGTCGATCCACCACTTCGGTCGCGGCAGCGCGTTGGCGATGGTGCGCATCGTCAGAGCGGGCGGGATGGACATGCCGTTGCGCTTGTCGCGCAGCCGGGCGCCCGCGACGGGCACGTCGACGGTCACCAGCAGGGTGTCGTAGCCTGCGGCCACCGCGCGTTCTACGAGCGCCATCGAGCGGTCCCGGTCCTTCCACATGTACAACTGGAACCAGTTGCGGCCACGGGGGTTCGCGGCCTTGACGTCTTCGATCGCGGTGGTGCCCATGGTCGACAGGGAGAACGGGATGCCCGCCCGCGCCGCGGCATGGGCACCGGCGATCTCGCCCTCGGTGTGCATCATCCGGGTGAACCCGGTGGGTGCGATGCCGAACGGCATGCTCACCGGCGCACCGAGAACGTCCCATCCGGTGTTGACCTTCGACACGTCGCGCAGGATGGCGGGATGGAACTCGACGTCGGAGAACGCCTGCCTGGCGCGGGCGATCGACAGTTCGGCTTCCGCGGAGCCGTCGGTGTAGTCGAACGCGGCCCGTGGGGTGCGGCGCTTGGCGATGCGGCGCAGATCCTCGATCGTCAGCGCCTTGTCCAACCTGCGCTTGGTCGCGTCGAACTCAGGCTTCTTGAACTGCATGAGCGGCGCGAGATCGTGTCTGCTCGGCAACCGTCGTTTCATCATCAAACCCTTCCGGCCGGAGCCCGTTGCGGCACAAAACGTTCGCCTGGCAACGTGGTGGCCATGGTGCCACGGAGATCGTCGAGATCGCCGCGCAACAGGCCGTGTGCGCGGGCCTGGACCAGAACGTTACCGATTGCGGTCGCCTCCACGGGGCCGGCGACCACCGGCCTGCCGACCCGGTCGGCGACCAGCTGACAGAGGAGGCGGTTCCTGGCACCGCCACCGACGAGGTGAACCGTCTCGACAGGCACTCCCGAGAGTGCGGCGGACTGCTCGACGCCGCGGGCGAATCCGGCGGCCAGACTCTCGACGATGGCGCGGGCCATCTCTGGTCGGTTCGCAGGCGCGGGCAGCCCGCGCTCGGCATACCAGCCGAGTATGCGGCCTGGCATGTCGCCAGGCTCGACGAACCTGGCGTCGTCCCCGTCGAACACCTCGGGGGGCGGCGGGCAGGCGGCGGCCTGCTCGAGCAGCAGGGGCAGGTCGATGCGGGAGCCGTCGCGTTCCCAGTGCCGCACCGACTCGCTGAGCAGCCAGAGCCCCATCACGTTGCGCAGGAAGCGGATTCGGCCATCGGCGCCTACTTCGTTGGTGAAGTTGGCGGTACGGGCGTCCGCGCTGACCACCGGTGCGCTCAACTCGACACCCACCAACGCCCAGGTGCCGCACGAGATGTAGGCCGCTGACTCCGCGTGCATCGGAATGGCGGCCACCGCAGAGGCGGTGTCGTGCGAGGCCACCGTGATGACGTGAAGTCCATCGCCGAGCCCTAGCCGGTCGGCGAGATCGGGGAGCACGGGACCGAGTTCGGCTCCCGGTTCCGCGAGTGCGGGGAACAAGCCGCCGGGCAGGCCCAACATCGACTCGAGTTCGGTGTCCCACCTCCCGTCGATGCCGAGCAGACCCGTCGTCGACGCGTTGGTCCGCTCGGTCGACATGCGGCCGGTCAGCCAGTAGCCCATCAGATCGGGTACGAGAAGCGCGGCGTCCGCGACGTCGAGCAGACCCTCGAGCTTGTCGGCAGCCAACTGGAACATCGTGTTGAACGCCAGGAACTGCAGTCCGTTGCGCGCGAAGATCTGGTCTTGCGGCAACGTGGCGTGCACCGTGTCTGCGCCGAGGGCGCACCTGGCGTCGCGGTAGTTGTACGGCTGCCCAAGCAGTTTCCCGTCGCGCAGCAGGCCGTAGTCGACGGCCCAGGAGTCCACCCCGACGCTCGTCACGTCCGGTGCCGCACGCCCAGCCTCGGCCAGTCCCCTGCAGACTCCGGCGAACAGCCCTGGCAGGTCCCAGTGCATCGCGGTGCGCTGCCCGTTCCAGAGGTACACCGGCTCGTTGGCGAACCGGTTCATCTGGCGCATCTCCAGCGTTCCCGGCCCGACGTCGGCCAGCATGACCCGACCGCTGGTGGCGCCAAGGTCGACTGCGACGAACCTGCCCGTCGTCATCGCAGGAAGGCCGCTGCGACACCGGCATCCACGGGCACGTGCAGCCCGGTGGTGTGCGAGAAGTCCGACGTGCACAACGCGAACGCGGCGTTGGCGATGTTCTCCGGCAACACTTCCCGTTTCAGCAGGGTGCGCTGCGCGTAGTAGGCGCCGAGCTCTTCCTCGGGAACCCCGTAGACCGCCGCCCGCTTGGCGCCCCAGCCACCTGCGAAGATGCCGGAGCCGCGGACGACGCCGTCGGGGTTGATGCCGTTGACCTTGATGCCGTGCTCGCCAAGTTCGGCGGCCAGCAGCCGCACCTGGTGTGCCTGGTCTGCCTTGGTCGCCGAGTACGCGATGTTGTTGGGGCCCGCGAACACCGAGTTCTTCGACGAGATGTAGATGATGTCGCCGCCGAGCTTCTGGTCGATCAGGGCCCGTGCTGCTGCCTTCGACACCAGGAAGGACCCACGCGCCATCACGTTGTGCTGCAGGTCCCAATCCTCGGCCGTCGTCTCCAGCAGCGACTTCGACAGCGAAAGGCCCGCGTTGTTGACCACGATGTCGATCCCGCCGAACGCCAGCACGCAGGCATCGATCGCGGCCTGCACGGCGGACTCGTCGGTGACGTCGGCGGCGATCCCGATCGCGGTATCCGAGGAGCCGGTCGCCGTGTTGATCTCGGAGGCTGCGGCAGCGGCCTTTTCGGCATCGAGGTCGGCGATGACGACGCAGGCGCCCTCGGCGGCCAGCCGGGCCGCGATCGCCTTGCCGATGCCCGAGGCGGCACCGGTGACCAGGGCGATGCGCGTGGCCAGCGGTTTGGGCTTGGGCATGCGGGCCAGCTTGGCGTCCTCCAGTGCCCAGTACTCGATGCGGAACTTCTCCGCCTCGTCGATCGGGTCGTAGGTCGAGAGCGCCTCGGCGCCGCGCATCACGTTGATGGCGTTGACGTAGAACTCCCCCGCCACCCGCGCGGTCTGCTTGTCCTTGCCGTAGGAGAACATCCCCACGCCGGGGACCAGCACGATCGCGGGGTCCGCGCCGCGCAGCGCCGGGCTGTCCTGGGTCGCGGGGCGGTCGTAGTAGGCCTGGTAATCCTGGCGGTAGGCGGCGTGCAGTTCCTTCAGCCGGACGACGGAATCCTCGGCGGAGGCATCGGCGGGCAGGTCCAGGACCAGGGGCTTGACCTTGGTGCGCAGGAAATGGTCCGGGCAGGAGGTGCCCAGGGCACCGAGTCGCGGGTGCTCCTGCCCTTCCAGGAACTCCAGGACCGCAGCGTCGTCGTTGAAGTGCCCCACGACCGGTTTGTCCGTGGAGGCGAGGCTGCGGACCACCGGGGCCAGCGCGGCGGCCTTAGCCCGCCGTGCCGGTTCCGGCAGGGCGGCGTAGCCCGGGAGTTTGGGTCCGAATGGCGCGGGCCGGCCGTGCTCGGCGATGTACTTTTCGGCCTGCTCGATGATCCACAGCGAGTTGGCTTCGGCTTCCTCGCTGGTGGCGCCCCAGGCGGTGGTGCCGTGCCCGCCGAGGATGGTGCCGATGGCCTGCGGGTTGGCGTCCTTGATCGCGGCGATGTCCAGACCGAGCTGGAAGCCGGGGCGCCGCCACGGCACCCACGCGACCCTATCGCCGAAGATCCGCGCGGTGAGGGCCTCACC
>JAOPWT010000030.1 GCA_025965555.1 Mycobacterium sp. | reverse complement strand
CGGCCCGCTCACCGGCTTCGTCTGCCTGCTCGCGCTCCTCGGTGTCCTCGCGGCGACCACCGGTCTCGACGCGTCCGGCTGGTTGGCCGGTGTCGGCGAGCCACCGGGCATCCAGCCGAGCAAGAAGGTCGCCGCCAACTGGAAGGGCGACTGAAGGATCGTCAGTTACCCGACAACCATTGGGCCACTCCGCCATGCTTCCCGCACGTGCCCTGGTAATTCGTGTGTTCAGTGAACGAGAACGCGCCGTCCTGGCACAGCGCCACCCTCACGGCCGGCGGCGGCGGGGCGGGTGCGGGCTCCGGGTCCGGCCCACATCGATTGATGACCGGGGGGTCGGTCACCGGGCAGTCCTCAGGCGCGGCCGTGGCAGCGAGGGGACTCATCCCCATCGCTGCCGTCATCAATGCGCACGCCAGAAGGAATCGAAGCACCAGCCGATGGTAGCGGGCCGTCGGCGCCGGAGCTGGCGAGCGATCAGCGCAGCGGAACGACGACCTGGTCGAAGTCTTCGACTCTGAGCCACGAATCGGGAACGTCCGGATCGTGGCGCCGGGACTTGGCGGTGGAGTACACCGCGACGGAGCTGAATTCGACCACGCCGATGATCATTAGCGGCCACAGCAAGCCTGCGAGGAGGCTGAAGCAAAGCGAATTGAGCGGCGTTGTGGAACCGTCGGCCAACCGTCGGCTGGCCACATAGGTGGCCAGGGTGGTAACCACCCAGCCGCCGAGGTAGACCAGTTCGAAGGTGAGTTCCACGTCGTCGGCCCCCTAGCCGTCGGAAGATTGTCGCAGGCAATGTAACGCTCGTCACAGGGCGCTGACAAGCCGGCCGGACCCCCTCCGGCGTGTCGGAAGAAGGTATGACTTCGTCGGCAAATTCGGGATGGTTAGCTGACCGGTACGACGCCTCGCGGCAGGATGAGCGGCAGGTCGGCGTAGGTGACGATGCCAGGGGCGGAGGCGACGACTGCCGGGATGGCGTTGAGCGGCGGCGTGGCGGTCATGATGTGTCCGAGGACCATGAATTCCTCCAGCGTCGTGGCCTCGAAGTCGGGTGGCGGAAGGAATCCGACCTTCATCGTCACTGTCGGTCGCCCGGCAACCTCGATCACCCAGCCATCCTGTTCGATCTTCCAGTCCGGCACCAGCGTCTGGCCCTTGCGCCACCGGACGTTGATCTCCACGACGGACTTGCCCGCGAGGATGCCCTGCCAGCTGGCGTAGACGCCCGCGACGCAGCCCGCCGGAATCGTCCAAGAGCCGAGGTCGAGGTCCTCGGTCGTCTCGGCGTACTCGGCTTCACAGCGAACCTCGTCGAGTTCGATGCCGAGTGCGTCGGCAACCATGCGTACCGCTTCACCGAACACCCCGGTGCCGTGCGCGGTCATTGCCTGCAGATCGGGATGGTCGATCGGCTGGCCGAAGCCGACCGGTTTCTCGGTCGCAGGCGAGTCGTAGAAAGTGGTGTCGGCGGCCTCGTTGACGGTGATCTTGTCCACTCGATCGCAGATTCCCGCGGCCACGATCGACAGTTGGTTGACGTAGCCGGGGCTGATGCCGGATCCGAACATGGTCGAGCCGCCACGTTGGCATGCGGCGGCGATCTTGTCGCGGCCGTCGCCCTGGTTGTGGCCGGTGATGAACGACGCGGTGGCGACGACGTTCACTCCCGCGGCGAGGATCGTCACCAACTCGTCGACGTCGATCCACATCGGGTTGTAGACCACGCAGTCGGGCTTGAGCGCCAGGAG
Organism: Mycobacterium sp.; assembly: GCA_025965555.1. Taxonomy (GTDB): domain Bacteria; phylum Actinomycetota; class Actinomycetes; order Mycobacteriales; family Mycobacteriaceae; genus Mycobacterium. The sequence continues at coordinate 2,024 of JAOPWT010000030.1, read as the reverse complement.
CGCATCGACGTCGTTGGTCGCCGCGACGCCGAGCGGCTCGATGCCGGCGAGCACGCCGACGTCACGGCCCACCTTGTCCTGCGACCAGGCATAGCAGCCGATGAGTTCGAGGGACGGATTGCGCGCGATCGCGGCCACGGAGCTCTTGCCGACGTTGCCCGTCGTCCATTGCACGACGCGGTACGGAGATGTGTTTGGCACTCGCTCAGCATATGGAGCGGGAGGTGATCGTTCGGCCGGTTTTGCCGAACTCAGGAGGCGAGCGTCGCCTTGCCGGTCAACTGCTGGCCGGCGCGGTCGATCCAAGCCAGATCGACGACGTCGCCGGGGTAGTGGCGATCCAGCACGTCGGTCAGCGCCGTCGCAGAGTTGAGCTGCTCGCCGTTGATACTGAGAAGCACGTCACCGTCGTGCAAACCGGCCTGTTGAGCAGGGCCGCCCCGCAGCACCTCGAAGATGATGACCCCGGGTAGCGACTCCGGCTGGTCACGGGAGTTCACGCCGACCCCGAGCAGGGTCGGGGGCCCGATGTGGACGGAGTCGGACGGCGTCCTGGAGCGGATGGCGCCCGCCGTCGCCAGCGCGTCGTTGATCGGGATGGCGAAACCGGAGCCACCGGGATCCATGCGGAAGTTGACCGTTGCGGCGGTGGTGACACCGACGACCTGGCCTGCGCCGTTGACCACCGGGCCGCCGGAGTCGCCTGCGCGGACCGGCGCGGCGAACTCGATCAACCCGGTGGCCTGATTCGAGCTGCCCGTCAGTTCGTCCTTGGCGTTGATGGTGCGCCCGAAGCCCACCACCTGGCCGGCTTCCTGGGTCAGCGGGCTGCCCGAGCCCCTGGCGTTGCCGAGTGCGACGACGGGATCGCCGACGGCGAGCTGCGACGAGTCGCCCAGCAGCGCCACGGGCAGTCCACCCGCGCCGCGCAACTGGAGCACGGCGATGTCACGGCCGCGGTCGTAGCCCACCAGATCGGCCTGATACGGGCGCCCCGCGACGGTGGCGGTGATGCTGTCCGCGCCCTGCACGACGTGAAAGTTCGTCAGAACGGTTCCACTGGGGTCGAGGACGATGCCGGTCCCTGCGCCGATGGCGTGCTGGTAGTTGATGGTCGTATCGATGCGCGCGACGGTCGGTTCGACCTGCGCAGCGACAGTGGTGAGGTCAGCAGGAACGGCGGAAGCCGGCGCGGGTGCGACGATCATGGACGCCGACGCGACCGTGGCCACGACCGCGATGACGAATCGCCACCTGGTGTGGAACCTGCGCATGGGCCGCCTTTCGCCGTTGTAGCAGGAGTTCTACCCACAATTCTGACGTTGACACCGTGAACTGTCGACGCAGCGGCGCCGGGGCGTCAGTCGTCGAGGGCTACTCCGCGGCGCGAACGCCCGAACAGCCGCGACGTCGACTTGCCGTTCGGTCGCCGGTTGCGCAACTTGCTATCCGGCTCATCGGTGTCGGATTCCTCGGCGTTACCAGTGCCGTTGGTACTGGACTCTTCAGTCGCAGTGGTCTCGGTGACCTCACTGACCTCACCGGTCTCCTCGGCTGGCCCGGCCTTCTCGAGCGTGACCGGGGTAGAGGCATCTTCATGCTCGTCGGCCTCGGGGTTGTCCTCCGAGGCGACGGTCTCGTCGGTGGCGTCGGCCTCGTCTTCGACGACGTCCTCGGTCGCCTCGGCCTGGTCCTCGTCGTCGGACCCGCGGCCACGGCGGCGCGTCTTGCCCTTTGGCCGCAGCGGCTTCGGCGGGGGCGGCGGAAGTTCGGCGGCGTATGCGAGGTCGAAGGCCAGCGCGCCGAGGACGGCGACCGCGGCCGCAGCCCCGTAGATGCCGAACAGCGTCTGACCGGCCGCGTCCAGGCTGACCCAGATCTCGCTGACGGCCGCACCGACGATGAGTGCACCTGCCAGAACGTGCAGGACGATCGACCAGAATCGCAGTGTCAGGGCCAGCTGCGGTGTGCCGAACTCGGGCTTGCGCGTGCGCAGCAGCGTGAAGACGATGGGCAATGCCGCA
>JAOPWT010000003.1 GCA_025965555.1 Mycobacterium sp. | reverse complement strand
GCTCGGCCATGACGTCATCCTCACTCCCGCGATGACGTCCGCTTCAGCAAGAGTCCACGGACCGTGGCAGATCACTCCGATCGGTTTGCCGGTGTCCGCGAATGCCTTGACGAAGCCGACCGCGTCGGCGTTCATCCGCAGTTTGTCAGGGTTGACGGTTCCGCCCGGCATCAGCAGCGCGTCGTAGTCATCGGTGGACACGTCGGTGACCACGCGGTCGACCGGAAAGCTTCCGGCCGACTCCATGTCGAACTGCCGGGCTTGAATCTCGCCGGGATGCAGCGAGATGACCTCGGTCATGGCTCCCGCACCGTGTAACGCTCCGCGGGGCTGTTCCAGTTCGATTCGCTCGACGCCGTCGGCGGCCAATATGCCGACGCGCTGACCCCGAAGTTCCTGTGCCATCGGATTCTCCAGTGTCCTAGACAGCCTCGACGACGACAGTGCCGTCGTCTGAGATGGTGACGACCACGTCCATATCATCGGAATCGTCAATGATCGTTAACAGCTCAATCACGGCAGTGCGTAGTTCGGGTTCGCCCAGGTTCTGAACGGTTTCGCGGTTGTCCGGGTTGCCTCCGGGCGCCGCCGGTAGGTCTGTGGACTGGTTTCCGGCGGTGCTGCCTTGGCTTCCGGTGTTGCCTTGGCTTCCGGTGGTGGTTTGGGTGTCGGTGGTCTGTTGGTTTTCAGTGACTTTAGCCATGAGATCTACGGTATTCACTAACTCGTCGGCAGTAGACGACCCGGCAGGTCGATTCTGAGCCCCCGTTTTTGTCATGAGGAATCACTTGACCATGCACCGGGGTCGGGCCATTATCAACAAGGTTGGGAGGCTGACCATTTGGGGCGGAAGCGTCCACCAGTCGGTCGCCAGCAGCAGGATGAACAGCCCGATGTGGAGAATGGCGACGCCAATTGCTGGGGCGAGGACAGTCGCTGCGTTGTATAACACCGCGCGTTTCACGTTCGTCTGCCGAACGCGGCCACTACTTCCTGGGAGCGGCACTCACCCGATGGTGACAATCAATGCGTTCCTGGGACGTAATGCTTTGTCGCGTTCGCGATGTCGGTCATTCCGCCCGGATCGACCGAAACACCAGCCCGTACTCGTCGAGTGCGACTACGGCGCTGTCGGTCGCCGCCACGGCGTCCACCCGGATCGCTGCGGCAGGACTACGGCTCTTTACCAACGCATCGATGTCGCGCCAAATGGTTTGGCTGAGTTGTCGTCCAGACCGGTGATCGACCAGCAGGGCCGCACTGACGAACCCGTCGGTTTCCGTCAGCCAAGGCACCACCGTGTCTTCATATCCGGCGATCGCATCGTCGAGTGCGGCCGTATTCGTCTGATAGACGGTGTGGCGCACGCCCGCTCCGCCCTCTTCTCGCCCCACCCGAGTCACGCTCGCCCTCCGAAAGCGTTCGACCGAGGCGGTGCCGTGTGCAAGACGGATCGCTTCGTCGCGGACACCGGCCTCTACGCGTTCGCTTTCTCGCATGGCGTCGTGTGAGACCCAGAACGACTCGAGGACCGCGACGGCCAGGTCAGGAGATACCTGCAGCGACATTCCTTTCTCGCCAGGTTCTGACTCAAGGCGCGATCGACCATCAGACGCGAGGTATGCGAGGGCGTCGTCAATCCGTTCAGGGTCGGCGGTTATCAGCGTGTACCGAACATGCATCTGTGGCTCCTTCACACGTCACGACGGCGGGGACTGTGCCGCCATGAGGACGGCAAGCGTGCGTTCGGCCGCCTGCTTCGAGGACGCCGGATTCTGGCCGGTGACAAGGTGGGTGTCCACCACCACGTGCGAACTCCAGGGCTGCCCCTGGTCGAAGTCCGCTCCCTCCTCGCGCAGTCGGGTCTCCAGTAGCCACTTGGCACGGTCGGCCAGACCTGCTTGGCGCTCTTCCTCATTCGTGAAGGCGGTCAGCCGTCGGCCGGCGAACAGCCAGGTGCCGTCCTCGCGGCGGGCCGCCAGCAGTCCGGCCGGCCCGTGGCATACCGCAGCGACTACTCGTCCCGTGTCGAACAGATCGGCAAGAATTCGGCCGAGCGGTCGACAGTCCGGCAGATCTTCCATCGGCCCGTGGCCGCCCGGAATGAAGACGGCGTCGTAGTTGCCCAGGTTGTCAGCGGCCTGCTCCACCGACATTGGGGCGGCGAGCTCGTGCTCCAGCGATTCCAAATAGCTACGAAGCTCGGCGGCGCGTTCTTCGCCACCGGCGCGATCGGGCGCCAGGCTGACCTGATCGACGGTCGGCCGGACACCACCCGGAGTGGCGATGTCGACGTCGACCTCGGCGTGGCGGAAGGTGCGGTGGGGTTCGACGAATTCTTCGGCCCAGAACCCAGTGGGATGGCGGGTGCCGTCAGTCAGCGTCCTGTGATCGCTGCCGGAGAGCACGATCAGTATTCGAGCCATGGAGTACCTCCTTGATGATCCGACGGTCTTCGTCGACATGCTGCCGCTGACGCTGCCTGCGGTCTTGGTCACACAGGTGCGAAAACTGTCGGCTTCGCTAGACCTGAGGGCCTTTTTGCAGCGGTCTCGATCTGCCAGAACAGTTGGTCCATCGACTCTTACTAACCACAGGTTGGTGCGCCGCAACGCAGAAGCGGGCATTGTCCGAGAAAACCGCCGTTCTATGGCACAGACAGTTGGAGATGATCCGATGAATGCTCATGAGTTTTATCGCGACGTCGCCGAGCGCGCCACGCTGTCGAAGGGGGAGGCAGCCGATCTGACCCGCGCCGTACTCGAGGTCTTGGCGATGCGAGTCAGCGCCGGAGAGGTACGGCACCTGATCCGACAGCTCCCCGAGGAGCTTGTTGACTCAGTGCGATGGAACAGCAAGGGTCCGGAGCGATTCGACCTGGATGACCTGATTCTGCGCGTCAGCAACCGCACTGGGCTGACCAAGACCGAGACTACGACCGGTGTGGAGGCGGTGCTGCTGACCTTGCGGGAGGCGGTTGACCGGAAGGAGTTCAACGACTTCATGTCGCAGCTGCCTGTGGAGTTCACCAGGCTGCTCACGTCGCCTAATCCGCCACGGGCGGTATAGAGCCTCCAGTTGCCGTGGCGCAACAGCGTGTCGATGTAGGTTGCGCGGCCGATGGCAGGGCGAGAGTACGGCCTCTCTTATCAGGCGCGGCAGCATTTCCAGGCGATTCAGTCAGGGCCTCCAGGCCGCTGTCTCCGAACTCTTCTACGCTGACCTGATTGCGTCGCCCGGGCCGCAGATCATCGTGATGGAGAACGTTGATCCACCCGAACACCTCATCCCTTCACTGAATCTCATCGCATTCACAGCGAATGATTCACACGGCCGCTATGGACTCTTCCCCACTGAGGATGAACCTTTGGACGGCTTCTAGTTGCTGGAAAGATTCAGGCGCCATGAGTTTGTCGGTACACCCGAGGTTCTCGGCCCAAAACATCAATGCCGATATTGATCACATTTCGACAGCCTGTATCTGTGGAGATGCAACGAACTGACCAGACACGCCTGGCTACTTTGACAAGACCTCGGCGTGTCTCGTAACCGCGGTGATCTCGTACTAGTTGCCCGGCGATCGCGTCAGCTGAGGTGCTACTTACTGGCCCTGATCGCCTCGAACACACTCGGATCCAGCAGCGTCGACGTATCGCCGAGTTCACGGCCTTCGGCGACGTCGCGCAGCAGGCGTCGCATGATCTTGCCGCTGCGGGTTTTCGGCAACTCCGGCACAACGTGAATCTCCCGCGGCCGCGCGATCGGTGAGATCTCGCGGGCCACCTCGGCCCGCAACTCGTCGATCATCTGTTCGCACGGGGTGTCGGCGTGGTGGGCCATCAGGATGACGAACGCGACGATCGCCTGCCCGGTGGTGTCGTCGGTGGCGCCGACGACGGCCGCCTCTGCCACCCCTGAGTGGCCGACCAGGGCGGACTCCACCTCTGCGGTGGAGATTCGATGCCCGGACACGTTCATCACGTCGTCGACGCGGCCCAGTAACCAGATGTTGCCGTCCAGGTCATAGCGCGCGCCGTCGCCGGCGAAGTACCAGCCCTGTTCGGCGAACCGGGACCAATAGGTCTCCTTGTACCGTTCCGGATCCCCCCAGATGCCACGCAACATCGACGGCCACGGCTTGTCGAGCACCAGGTAACCGGACGCGTGCTCACCGAGTTCGGGGCTTGGCTCGATCAGATTGCCGTGGTCGTCGACGACGCGCGCCGAGATACCGGGTAGCGGTGTCATCGCCGAACCCGGTTTGGTCGCGGTAACCCCCGGCAGGGGCGAGATCATCGCCGATCCGGTCTCCGTCTGCCACCAGGTGTCGACGATCGGGGTTCGATTAGCGCCAATCGCGTCCCCGTACCATCGCCACGCCTCGGGGTTGATGTTCTCGCCGACGGTGCCCAACAACCGCAGGCTGGACAGATCGTGGGCGTCGGGGATCTCGCGCCCCCACTTCATGAACGTGCGAATCAACGTCGGCGCCGTGTAATAGATTGTGACACCGTGCTTTTCGATCACCTCGAAGTGCCGGTGCTCGTCCGGAGATGCGGGCGTGCCCTCGTAGACCACCTGGGTCACGCCGTTGGACAGCGGCCCGTAGACGATGTAGGTGTGCCCGGTGATCCAGCCGATGTCGGCGGTGCACCAGTACACGTCGGTCTCCGGCTTGATGTCGAACACGTTGAAGTGGGTGTACGACGACTGGGTGAGGTAGCCGCCCGAGGTGTGCACGATGCCCTTCGGGGCACCGGTGGTCCCCGAGGTGTACAGCAAGAACAACGGCTGCTCGGCGTCGAAGGCCTCTGGAGTGTGCGTGGGTGGGGCGTTCTCAACGATGTCGTGCCACCACAGATCACGGCCGTCGGTCCACGAGACGTCGATGCCGGTGCGACGCACCACCAGAACGTGCTCGACGGAATCTTGTTCGCGCACCGCATCGTCCACCGACTCCTTCAGCGATACCGCCTTGCCGCGGCGGTACTGCCCGTCGGTGGTGATGACCAGTTTGGCCTTCGCATCGTCGATTCGGGCTCGCAGCGCCGGGGCCGAGTAACCGGCGAACACCACGGAGTGCATGGCCCCGAGCCGCGCACACGCAAGCATCGCCACTATTGCCTCGGGGATCATCGGCATGTAGATGGCGACCCGGTCACCCGCGACCACACCGAGGTCGGTGAGCGCGTTGGCGGCTCGTGACACCTCGGCCAGCAGATCGGAGTACGTCAGGTCGCGGCTCTCGCCGACCGGCTCACCCTCCCACCGGATGGCCACCCGATCACCGTTCCCGGCCTCGACGTGACGGTCCACGCAGTTGTACGCGACATTCAGCTTGCCGCCGACGAACCACTTCGCGAACGGCGCCTGCGACCAGTCGAGCACCTCGTCGAACGGCGTCTCCCACGACAGCCTGTTTGCTTGCTTCGCCCAGAACGCCAGCCGGTCTTCCTCTGCCTCGCGGTACAGCTCGGCGGTCGCGTTGGCGCTCTCGGCGAATCCCGGTGAAGGCGGATACGTTGACGGGATTTCGGTGTGCGTCAGGGACATGAGAATCCTTCTGAATCATGGAGATAAAGGACGTATCGGGCTGAGCTCACAGTCGGGACAGCGACGGGTTGGGCAGGATCGGCTTGCCAAAAGTCGAAGCGGTGACACCGGCAACGCATAGGTACCAGGCCAGTGCGGCAGTCACGAGGCCGAGGCCTCCACCCGCCATGGTCAGACCGCTGCTGGCGTAGAGCGCACCGAGGCCAAGCAAGACGAACGTGACGTCCAGCACGACGAACAGCACTGCGAGCACGACAGTCGTCCGCAATGCGGCGATCAGCATGAGGCTGGTGAAGATGGCCCAGCCGATCAGGTACCAACCCGCCGCGACCCCATGGTTTTCGGCCGGGATGTCCTTGGCGTAGAAGGTGACATAGGCCCAGAAGGACAACCAGAAGGCGCCATAGGACGAAAAGACCGTCGCCCCGAAGACGTTGCCCCTACGGAACTCCCACATCCCGGCGAGCAATTGGGCGATCCCTCCGAATGCCAGGGCGACACCAAGCATGACTGGTTCGGTGTCCTTGGGTATGACGCCGGCATTGACCAAGCTCAACAGAAAGGTGGTGAGGGCGAAGGCAGCAAGGCCCAGAGGTGCCGGGTCGGC
>JAOPWT010000616.1 GCA_025965555.1 Mycobacterium sp. | reverse complement strand
GACGTGTCGGCGCGCGACAACGTCGTCGGTGAGCTCATCAACGGCTCCCCGTCATCGATCGCGGAAACCGCAGAGCTGCTGAATCAGAGCGACGTCGCCATCATTCAGCACGAGTACGGCATCTACGGCGGACCCGACGGCGACGAGGTCGTCCAGATCATGGAATCCCTGAGCGTCCCGTCGATCGTCGTAGCCCACACCGTGCTCAAAGAACCGACAGCACAACAGCGTTCGGTCCTCGAGCGAGTCATGACACTGGCCGATCAGATCGTCGTGATGTCGGAGACCGCACGGCACCGGCTGTGTGAGGCGTTCCCGCTCGAGCGTCACAAGGTCACCTTGATCCCCCACGGTGCCGGGCTCCCCACGGCTGCCGCCCTCAAGCGTTCCGCGCGCCCCGTCATCCTGACCTGGGGCCTCATCGGACCGGGCAAGGGCATCGAGCGCGTCATCGACGCGATGGCCGTGCTCAAGAGTCTCCCGGGCTCGCCGCGCTACCTCATCGCCGGCCGCACCCACCCCAAGGTCTTGGCCACCAAAGGTGAGGCCTATCGCGACGCCCGCGTGGCCCAGGCGCAGCGCCTCGGTGTCGCCGACTCGGTGTCCTTCGACCCCATGTACCGCAGCCCTGCCGCGCTGAGCACGCTCATCCTGCAGGCCAGCGTGGTCGTGCTGCCCTACGACTCGAAGGACCAGGTCACCTCCGGCGTGCTTGTCGACTCCATCGCGACCGGACGGCCCGTTGTCGCGACCGCCTTCCCCCACGCCGTGGAGTTGCTCGGCAGCGGTGCGGGCCTTGTGGTCGCACACGACGACCCCGACGCATTGGTATCCGCGCTGAAGCGGGTCTTGACCGATCCGCGGGCCGCGGGCTCCATGGCCTCGGAGGCTCGCGAACTGGCGCCGGCGATGGCGTGGCCCGTCGTCGCCGACGCCTACCTCAGCCTCGCGCGACGGCTCGTCGCGGCGCGCCCGGCCGTGGCATGACCACTCCCGCGCCCGACCCGATCTTCGGACACCTGCTCCGACTGACCGACCACCGCGGCACCTTCGAGCACGCGGAACTCACCGCACCCCGCCGCGAACACGGCTACTGCACCGACGACATGGCCAGGGTGCTCGTCGTCACCACCCGCGAGCCAGAAACGCCGGGTGCGTTGAACGGCCTCGCCGGCAAGGCCCTTCAGTTCCTCAACGACGCGCAGGCCTACAACGGCGCTTGCCGCAACCGCATGGACAAAGCCGGGAACTGGACCGATCAGCCGACCACCGACGACCATTGGGGCCGCTGCATCTGGGGGCTCGGCACTGCCGCCGCCAACAGTCACGTGAGCCTGGTTCGCCGACTGGCCGTCATCCAGTTCGAGCGCGCCGCCAAGGCCAGGTCTCCGCACCCGCGAGCGATGGCCTTCGCGGCGATCGGTGCCGCTGAACTCCTCACCTTCGAGCCCGGGCACCCGGCGGCCATGCGACTGCTCACCGACTATGCCGCGTCGGTCGCCACCCGCAAAGGCGACCTCGAATGGCCTTGGCCCGAGCCCAGACTCACCTACGCCAACGCGGTGCTCCCCGAGGCGATGATCGCCACGGGCGTCGCGCTCGAGGACGAGGCCCTTACTCAGCGTGGCCTGGAGCTGTTGGAATGGCTGCTCGATTACGAGACGGTCGGCGGTCATCTCTCGCCCACCGCAGTCGGGGGCCGGGGACCGCAGGACGGCAGGCCCGCATTCGACCAGCAGCCGATCGAGGTGGCCGCGCTCGCCGACGCGTGCGCACGCGCCGCCACCGTCGACCCGCGCCCGCTCTGGCCCGAGGCCATCCGGCTCGCCGCCGGCTGGTTCCAGGGCGACAACGACGCCGGCCAGGTCATGTGGGATCCGGAGACCGGTGGGGGCTTCGACGGCCTGCTTTCCGACGGGGTGAACCTCAACCAGGGCGCCGAGTCGACGCTCGCCGTGATCTCGACCCTGCAGCACGCCCGGCGTTTCTCCGCTGTCCCACAATGACTTCGGTGCGGGCCAGCCTCGTCACACGTAACCCGCAACGGCTCGCCGCCGACCCCGGGCGCGTGATCACCAAGCTCTTCGTGCCGGGCCAGGAGGGCTTCGAGCTCCAGGAGTCCCGTGCGGGCGTGGTGCTCTCGCGCATCCTCGCCCTGACCGATGACGACGTCGCGGCCACCCTCGACGACGTGCTCACCCGCTTCGACGGCAGACACCGCCACCTCGAGGACACATTCCGACGGCACGCCCGCGAACTCGCCGACCGACTCGACCCCGACCGCCAGCTCTCCGATGCGCGAATGCTGTTGCTGGGAGCGACCTTTACCAGTGAGTACGCCATCGAGGGCGCGGCGCTGTGCAACCCGAGCATCGTGGCTCACCCCGACCAATCCGATACGACGCCGGGCAGCCTGCGCTTCGTGATGAGCGTGCGGGGGATCGGGGAGGGGCACCAGTCGTCGATCGGGCTCCGCACCGGCGCCGTCGACGCTGCGGGTCACGCCATGATCGACGAACCGGCCCCGTTCGCCGCGACCGGACGAGTCTCCGGCGCGCTGCTCGACGCGGCGGTGTTCCGCGTCGAACTCAACCGGATCGACCACACCGGTCAGGCCGCGGCCTATGTCTTCGACGCTCTCGGCGACCGGTTCACCAGATCCGACCTCGACGAGCGACTCGACAACCTGCGCGCCCACCTCAGCACCCGCGGGCAGGCGGAGCGCACCGTCGACCGGATCCGCTTGATCGCCGCACGCTTCTACACGGTCGAATTCCCCAGCGAAGTCACGCTTTCTGAGCGCGTGCTGTGGCCGGCGATGGAAGCCGAGCAGGCCGGCATGGAGGACGCCCGCTTCGTCCGCTTCGTCGACGACGACGGTTCGGTCATCTACTACGCCACGTACACCGCCTACAGCGGATCCCGCATCAGTCAGCAACTCCTCGACACCACCGACTTCCAGAACTTCACCTCAGGACCGCTCGTCGGGCGGGCCGCGGCCAACAAGGGTCTGGCGCTGTTTCCCCGCCGGATCGGCGGCCGGTACGCGGCCATGTCGCGATCGGACCGCGAGACCAACACCGTCGCCTTCGCCGACGATGTGTCGATCTGGCCGAGCGCGTCGCCTTGCCAGCAGCCGACCGAGGCTTGGGAGGCGCTGCAACTCGGAAACTGCGGTCCGCCAATCGAAACCGACGCAGGCTGGCTGGTGTTGACCCACGGCGTCGGGCCGATGCGGACCTACAGTATCGGCGCGATCCTGCTCGACATCGACGACCCGACCCGGGTGCTCGGCAGGCTGCGGCGACCGCTGCTGACTCCCGCTCCCGACGAACAGAACGGCTACGTGCCGAACGTCGTCTACTCCTGCGGCGCGCTCGTCCACGCCGACACCGTGGTGATCCCGTATGGCATTGGCGATAGCGCCATCGGCCTCGCCACCGCACCCCTTCCCGATTTGCTTGCCGAAATGAGGTCATCATGAGCACGACGAGACGAACCACTGACAAGATGCACAACCCGCTCGGCGCGTACGTCCTTCACGTGGGTGCGGGATTCGTCGCGAAGGAACGCCCGCACGTGCTGGAGGCGTTGTCGACCCTCGGGAACCACCTCGGCAGGTGGGCCCCGCATGACGTCATCCTCGAAGTCTCCTTGCAGGACCGCGGCCGCAGGGAGCAGCGCGTCAGGCTGCGGACCACCTTGCCCGGGCTCCAGCCGCTGGTAGCCGTCGCCGAGAACCCGGACATCATGCGCGCCCTCCACGACGCCAAGAGTGAGTTGATCCGGCAACTCGAACATCAGAAGTCGGTCCGAAATCCCATGCACAACCGCAAGCTCGGGCACGACACGATCCGCCACCCGGGCACCTCGACGCAGGGGCATCGCAGCCCACCTGCCCGGTAGCCCACGGGTGTCGTTCGCGGGACTGGACCTCTCCGCAGTGCAAAGAGTGGACGTGATCAGCGCCGATGGAGCAGCAGAGCAGTCCCGGGGCGTCGTTGTCTTCAAGGACGTGGCAGGGTCGTCCTCATACCTTGAGAAGACGGTCGAAGAACTCCCGGTAGCGCATGAGAGCGACGCGAAGGTCCTCAGTGGAGGCTTCCTCGCCGCGACCCCATTGCTGTTCCAAGCCAGATCGTGCGTCCGCAAAGCCGGTCACCAGGTGCTGGACGACGTCGGCGACCAGCCCGTCGGCCTTCTGCACGCACGCCCTCGGGTCGTCGACGAAGACGGCCTGCACCTGATCCCATCGGGCCCGCAGCATGGTCAGCACTTCGTCGGCGAACAGTGTTTTCTCAGAAGGGGATTCGACGTCCGTCTCGGCTGGTGGGGCATTCCCTGGCTCCCCTTCGACGTCGTCGCCCGCCGAATCCGTATGCCTGACTTGATGTTCGGCTGAGTCTGTCGAGGGCTCTGCGTCCCCGACGGTCGGCGTGGCTTCGATGCGTTGGTCGTTGGTGGTCATGAGCGTGCCTCTCGGTTGGTCCCCGTGTGCTGTGGGGTGTGTGGTTCGGCATCCTGGTAGAGCAGTTTCTCGAAGAGGGCGCGGTAGTGGACGAAGGCCTGACGTTGCGCCTCGGTACCGACGTCGCCGTACTGCTGTGCCAGGTGGATGGCATGGCCGGCCCGGTAGTTCTCGACCACGGTGGGATGGTCGACCGAGATGTCGGCGGCCCGCTTCTCGAAATCGTCGACGGGGTAGCCGCGTTCGTTCATCACCTCGGTGACCAGACGGTCCGCGTCGCCGACCGCGCTCGACGGGGTGTCGACGAACGCGGTCTGCACGCTGCGCCAGCGGTGAGCGTAGGCCTGAGCTGCCTCGGGGGTGAGCGCAACGATGTCGAGTTGGGCTCGCTCGTGCTCGCGGTCGGCCAGTTGCTTCTCGGCTGCCCGTGTGTCGCCGGTCTCGGACACCGTCCGCTGGTATTCCGGACCGAACCGTTGCTGCAGTCGCTCGCTCTTCTTGCGGCGACTCATCGACAGAGCGAGGATCACCACGGCCACGGCGACCAGGATGATCACTGCAATCAAAATCCATTGCCAGACAGGCATTGTCCCGTTCCTCTCTACTCTTCGTTTCCGGCGGTCAGTAGTAGTGGCGGCGGCCACCGACGGCGCGGCCCGCGGATCCGAGGATCGCCAAGATCACGCCGACGACCAACAGGATGACCCCGACGACCAGGATGAGGTGGGCGAACGCGAAGGTGGGGACCAGGGTGGGTAGCAGGAACCCCAGAATGATGAGGATGACGCCAAGAACGATCATGGCAACGCCTTTCGTGATGTCGCGCCGGCCGGCGCGTGGTTCGGTCGGTCGAACGGTTGCTCGCCGCCATGACCAGTCGACACCCCTAGGGAGGGTTCCAATACACCCCAAGGGCGGTAATCTTCGGTTCATGTCCAAACCCGCAGGTGACCCGATCACGGTGGCGCTGGTGGACGACTACGACGTGGTAGTCGAGGGCGTAGCCAAGATGTTCGACCGCTACCGCGACCGCGTGGTCGTCGCCGAACTGGACGCGACGATGCCCGTCGAGGACACCGTCGACATCGTGTTGTACGACTCGTTCGCCCAACCGGAGTCCGATCATCACGAGATCGGCGTCCTGGTGGCCAATCCGCGGGCACGCCGAGTGGTGGTGTACACGTGGAACTTTCATCCCGACCTCATCGCCAGTGCCAAGCAGCACGGGGCCCACGGCTATCTCTCCAAGACGTTGCCGGCTCGAGAACTGGTCGCAGCGCTGGAGGCCGTGCACGCCGGTAAGACGGTCGTCAGCGACGTTTCGGTGCGGGTACGCAGCGCGAAGGGGCTGGACTGGCCCGGCCGCGGCGAGGGGCTCAGCGATCGGGAGTCGGAGATCCTGGCCCTCATCACCCAGGGCAAGAGCAACGCCGACGTCGCACGACTGACCTATCTCAGCCCCAACACGGTGAAGTCCTACATCAGGACCATCTACCGCAAGATCGACGTCGGCAGCCGGACCCAGGCCGTGCTTTGGGGGGTGCGGAACGGCTTCACCCCCGACCACCACCGCATCGAACACTGGAGGGGCGGCCCGTAGACACGGTCGGGTTCGCTTCGGAGTGCTTCATGACCCGTATTTCAGCGTGATAATGCCGTCGCGGTTGACGCCGACGCCTGCGGGTGGGGTCTGTTGTACGACTCGGTTCTTGTGCTCCTCGTCGCCGGGCACGTCGCCTGCGTTGAGCAGTGGACCTACATATTCGAGGCCCTGCATGAGGGGAACGAGTTCGAGGTAGGTCATCCCGATGAGGTTCGGCATCGAGAACTGATTGCCGCGCGACACCTTCACCATGATCGCCGATCGGACCGAAAGGCTCACTCCGGCTGGGGGATCCGTCGAGACGACGCGGCCCGGGGGAAGGGTACTGTCCACGGGTCCGCGCAGGACGATCCCGAAGCCGGCGGACTTCAAATTCGCGCTAGCCTGCTCGACGGTCTGCCCGGACACGTCGGGTACCCGCCGCACCTCGGGGCCGGTGCTCACCGCGACGGTGACGCCGTCGGTGAGGACGGCGACTTGACCGGCCGCCGGCACGGTTTCGACCACCACGTTCTGCGGCACGGTCGGCGATGCGATGGGCACCTGCTTGGTACGGCCGAACCCGGCCGCGGCGAGCGCGCCAACGCAGTCGTCGACGATCAGGTTCGCGCAGTTCGGTACCGCGGCTTGTACGGGTCCTGAGGACACGTCGATCGTAATCATGTCACCGCCCGCCAGGGCAGTGTTCGCGCCCGGCACGGTGTCGATGACATGGCCGGCCGGCACCGTGGGATCGGGTTTCGGCATGGGGCCCCGGATTTCGAATCCCAGATTCTGTAGCGCCGCGATGGCGTCCTGCTGGGCCTGCCCTCGGACGTCGGGCACTCTGACCGGATGGCCTTCGCTGCCGAAGAGGTTCATCGCCGCCGTGAGGATGATGGCAAACACCCCCATCAGCGCCGCCGTGATCAGCCAGCGTTGTGCCGAGTGCCGGCGACGGTACCGGGGAGAACCGATGCGGCTGTCCGTGTTCGGCCGCCACTCATCGGGCAGCGGCGACACAGGGATGAGGCCGGTGCGTTCGGCGTCGGTGAGCACCTTCGGCGCTTGGGGTGTCTTCCCACTGTGGACGAGGATCAAGTCCGTGCGCATCTCGGCAGCGCTCTGATACCGATTGTCGGGATTCTTGGTCAGCGCCTTGAGTACCACCGCGTTCAGTTCCGGTGAGATGCCGCCGAGACGCAGAGACGGCGGCGCCGGATCCTCACGCACGTGCTGGTAGACCACCGCGACGGGGGAGTCACCGACGAACGGTGGTTCACCGGTGAGCATCTCGTAGAACACGCACCCCAATGAGTAGACGTCGGAGCGGGCATCGACCGTCTCGCCGCGAGCTTGCTCGGGCGACAGGTAGTGCGCGGTGCCGAGGATGGCGGCGGTCTCGGTGAGCCGGTGGCCATCGTCGGTCAGCGTGCGCGCGATGCCGAAGTCCATCACCTTCACTGCGCCTGCCTTGCTGATCATGATGTTGGCAGGTTTGACGTCGCGGTGGATGATGCCGTGCCGGTGG
>JAOPWT010000598.1 GCA_025965555.1 Mycobacterium sp. | reverse complement strand
CGTCAGGACCACGCCAACGATGAGCAGGATGAGTCCGAGAATGATCACGGCGGTGCCTTTCTGACCGGCCGGGCGGTTGTCCGGCAGTGTCCCCAGACAACACCCCTAAGGGGGGTCCGGGTACACCCCTAGGTAGGTAGTCTCAGACACGTGCCCGCATCCAGGAAGCCGATCACGGTGGCGCTCGTCGACGACTACGACGTGGTGCTGATGGGCGTGGCCAACATGTTCGACCGATACCGCGATCGCGTTGTGGTGGCCGAGCTCGACACGAACAAGCCGGTCGAGGA
This sequence comes from Mycobacterium sp., assembly GCA_025965555.1. Lineage (GTDB taxonomy): Bacteria > Actinomycetota > Actinomycetes > Mycobacteriales > Mycobacteriaceae > Mycobacterium. Next base: position 15,509 of record JAOPWT010000598.1, on the reverse strand, counting down.
CGTCGTCGACATCGTCCTGTACGACTCGTTCGCCCAGCCGGAGTCCGACCACGACGAAATCGCCGTCCTGGTGGCCAACCCCCGCGCCCGCCGAGTCGTGGTCTACACGTGGAACTTTCACCCCGACCTCATCGCCAGTGCGCGGCAGCAGGGAGCGCACGGTTACCTCTCGAAGACGCTGCCCGCGCGTGACCTCGTCGCGGCACTGGAGGCGGTCCATACGGGCCAGACGGTCATCAGCGACGTCTCACCACGCACGCGCACCGCCATCGGGCTGGACTGGCCAGGCCGCGGCGAGGGGCTCAGCGATCGGGAGTCGGAGATCCTGGCCCTCATCACCCAGGGCAAGAGCAATGCCGACGTCGCAAGGCTGACCTACCTCAGCCCCAACACGGTGAAGTCCTACATCAGAACCATCTACCGCAAGATCGACGTCGACAGCCGGACCCAGGCCGTGCTGTGGGGAGTGCGACACGGTTTCACGCCCGACCACCGCCGCATCGAACACTGGCGCGGGGGCCCCTGAGTACCGTCAGGCCGAAGGCGCAGCCGCTGAATGACGGGTACGCGATGACTTTCGGCGGCGGCGGTAGTCAGTACCTCCGTGAGCAGAACGAATCTTTCCATGTCGATTTCCGCCGACGGCTACGTTGCGGGCCCCCGTCAAAGCCAGGAACACCCGCTCGGCGTCGGCGGCGAAGCCCTTCACGGATGGCACCTCGGGCCCGCCCAAGACCACCCGGCCAACCGGCAGGTGGTGTCGGACATGATGGATGGTATCGGCGCAACGATCATGGGACGCAACATGTTCGGTCCCATTCGCGGCGAATGGGGGGACTCGGACTGGACGGGCTGGTGGGGTGACAACCCGCCCTACCATTGCCCGGTCTACGTCCTGACCCATCACGAGCACGATTCGATCGAGATGGCGGGCGGCACCACGTTTCACTTCGTCACCGACGGCATCGAGGCCGCCTACGCCATGGCACGGGCCGCTGCCGGAGATCAAGCCATTTCCATTGCCGGTGGCGCCTCGTGCGCGCGACAGGCCATCCAAGCTGGACTCGTCGACGAGATCGATCTCCAGATCAACCCGGTGATCCTCGGCGCGGGCGAACGCCTCCTGGACGGTCTCGAGGCCGGCCGCCCCACCCTTGAACTCGTCCGCGTTCTGGAAGCCCCCGGTGTGGCCCACGTGCGTTATCGCGTGGTCAATGACGGGCCGCCGCCAACTTGAGGGCCGCCGCTTCGATCTGATCCTCGGACAGGAGCACCTTCAGCGCGGCGTCGCCGAGCGGGATGAAGCTGTCCTCACTCGCCACCCGGGCCAGGGCGCCGGGATAGCCGCGGTCGATCATCGCGGCCATCACGCCCTCGGCCACGCCGCCGGAGTCCCTCGTCTCGTCGACCACCAGCGTCCGGCCGGTGGCAGTCGCCTCGCGCATGATGTCCGTCACGGGAAGTGGCGCCAGCCATCGCATGTCGACGACCCTGGTCGAGACGTTCGCGTCGGCGAGGCGACGGGCCACGCGCAGGCTCATCGGCACGCCATTGCCGAACGTCACGATGGTCAGGTCGGCGCCGTTGCCGTAGGTGCGGGCGCGACCGACCGGCACGGCTGGCCCCGGATATGGGGCCAGCCAGTCGTCGTCGCCACTCTCGTAGAGATCCCGAACGTGGTACAGCGCAATGGGTTCCAGGAAGATGCACACCGCACCCGCGGTGTGTGCGGCGCTCGCGCAGGTCAGCATCATGGCGGCGGCGTCGTCGGGACGAGAGGGGGATGCGACGACGATGCCGGGAATGTCGCGCAGTGCGCCGACGGCGTTGTCGTTGTGGAAGTGCCCGCCGAACCCCTTCTGGTACCCGTAGCCTGCGACGCGGACGACCATGGGGTTGCGGTACTGCCGGTCGGAGAAGAACTGCAAGGTGGCGCCCTCGCCGCGGATCTGGTCGGCGGCGTTGTGCAGGTAGGCAAGATACTGGATCTCGGGGATGGGCAGAAGTCCGGCCAGCCCGGCGCCGAGCGCCAGCCCGAGGATGGCCTGCTCGTCGAGGAGCGTGTCGAATACCCTTGCCGGACTTGTCTTCTGCGCCAAACCGCGGGTGACGCCGTAAACGCCGCCCTTGCGTGCCACGTCCTCGCCGAAGACCAGCGCCCCGGGGTACTCGCTCAGCACGTCGAGCAGCGCGCGATTGATCGACTGCGCGACGGTCAGCCGGTCACCGTTCTCGGTACCCCCGCCGGGTGGTGTGGCGGCGGTGGCCTCGGCGAGTCCGTCGACCAGTGGCCGCATGACCGCTGCGGCGCTGTCCAATTGGGGTAGGCCGGACACCTGCTCGGCGATCCCGATGACCTCCGCACGCTTGGCTTCGTAGCGATCGAGGATGTCGGACGGCGACAGGCCGCCATGCTCGATCAGCAGTTTCGCCGTACGGAGCACCGGGTCGCGCTCGTAGTCACCCGCGATCTCACCGGGGGTGCGGTAGGCCGCCTCCACGTCGGAACCGGCGTGGCCCATCAGTCGCACCATGCGCAGGTGCAGGAACGCCGGTTTGCGGTGCTTGCGCACCCAGTCGGCGGCCATGGTGGCGACGGCATGGGTCTCGATGACGTCGGAACCGTCGGCGGTGAAGTACTCCAGGCCCGCCCGGCTGCCGAAGTTGGCGGCGATCCATCCCGACGGCGTCCTGGTGCTGATGCCGATGCCGTTGTCCTCACAGACGAAGAGCAATGGCAGCGGAAGCCCTTGGTAGGCAGCGTGTATCGCGGTGTTGATGGCGCCGATCGCCGTCGAGTGGTTCGCGGACGCGTCGCCGAAGCTGCAGACGGTGACCGCATCGATCGGCCACGGAGTGTCGACGCCGAGCTTGGCGGCGCGGCCGATGGAGAACGCCACCCCGACGGCACGCGGGAGGTGCGAGGCGATGGTCGACGTCTGCGGGATGACGTTGATGTCGCGCCTGCCGAACACCTTGTGCCGACCGCCGCTGATCGGCTCGTCGGTCGCTGCGCAGACACCGAGCAGCACGTCGCGCAACGGGTCGCTGCCGTCGACCTGAGCTGCCCGGTGGACGAAGAATCCGCCCGAACGGTAGTGCAGCAGTGCGGGATCGGTGGCACGAAGCGCGGCGGCGACGGCGGCGTTGCCTTCGTGACCGGACGAGCCGATCGTGTAGAAGCCCTTGCCGTGCGAGCGCAGCCAGCGGGCGGCCAGGTCAAGGTGCCTGCTACCGAGTTGGGAGTCGAAGAGATCAAGGACGTCGTCGACGGTCAAGGGCGAGTTCGGCAGGATCGGCGTGTCAGGGCCGACGCGGCCGCCCGCCTCGCCTGCGGGCAGTGCGGCGATCGTCGTCGTGAAGTACTCGTCGATCTTCTCGGCCATAGCTCCTGCCTCAGAAGTAGCGTGGGAACCGGGACCAGTCGGGGTCGCGCTTCTCGAGGAAGGCGTCGCGCCCCTCGACCGCCTCGTCGGTCATGTACGCCAGTCGGGTCGCCTCGCCTGCGAAGACCTGCTGACCCACCAGCCCGTCATCGAGGAGATTGAAGGCGAACTTCAGCATGCGGATGGCCTGCGGCGACTTGCCGTTGATCTCCTCGGCCCATTGCAGCGCAACGGTTTCCAGTTCGGCGTGATCGACCACCTCGTTGACGGCGCCCATCGCGTGCATCTGCTCGGCGGTGTACGGCCTGCCGAGGAAGAAAATCTCCCGGGCGAACTTCTGGCCCGCCTGCCTCGCGAGGTACGCGCTGCCGTAGCCGCCGTCGAAGCTGCCGACGTCGGCGTCGGTCTGCTTGAAGCGGGCGTGCTCGCGGCTGGCCAGCGTCAGATCGCACACCACGTGCAGGCTGTGGCCGCCGCCGGCGGCCCAACCGTTGACCAGGCAGATCACCGGCTTCGGCATGAACCGGATCAGGCGCTGCACCTCGAGGATGTGCAGTCGGCCCGCCTGCGCGGGATCCACCGTGTCAGCCGTCTCGCCTGCTGCGTACTGGTACCCGGTGCGGCCGCGGATGCGTTGGTCGCCACCGGAGCAGAAGGCCCAGCCGCCGTCCTTGGGCGAGGGACCGTTGCCGGTCAGCAGGATGACGCCGACGTCGTTGGACATCCGGGCATGGTCGAGTACGCGGTACAGCTCATCGACGGTGTGCGGCCGGAAGGCGTTGCGCACCTCGGGGCGGTCGAAGGCGATGCGCACCGTCGGCTTGGCGACACCGTCGAGCACATGACGGTGATAGGTGATGTCGGTCAGCTCGAAACCCTTGACGGGCTGCCACACGGTCGGGTCGAACGGATTGTCAGCACTCACCCGATTGACTGTAGAGAGGTGCCGGCAGTCGTCGTCGCGCGCCTCGTGCGGAACCTGGAGGCGGGCGCTGACACCTTGGCTACGGTCGAACCGGATCCAGCCGGAAGACGGCGCATCGACCAGCGAGCGCTTCGAACTCCTCGGGAGTGCCGTCGGTGACCAGTCCGGAGCGCTTCATGAAGCTGACCCCGCTGGGCACCAGGACGGGGAATTGACGCAGGAGCGGTCGGGCCTCGTCCGCGGAGATCTCGACGACGCGCACCTGCTCGTCCCTTCGGCCGTGCGTCAAGGTCGCGTCGCCCGCGGCGCGCGCGTTCCTCACCCAGTCGGCCTTGGGGAAGCCGCCGACGACGTAGCGCATGCCGTCGATGGTCATCGGCGTGATCGGCGTCGAGCGGGGCCGGCCGGACGTGCGACCGGGCACCGTCAGCACGACGGGCCCTTCCTTGCCGGAGATCGGCAGGCCGACCTTCAGCATCGCCATGAAGACTTTGTTCAGCGGTTTGAGCCACCAGGGCGGTCTGATGTCGTCGTCCTTGCTCATCCGGTGAGCCTAGACCGCGACACCCGCGCTCTCGAGGGCTGCGATCAGCCCGTTCGGCCGCTGGTCGGTGGGAAGCGGGTCGACCAAAGCGAATTGGCAGCCCACCGCGACTGCACCACCGTCGGCCTCCTCGCTGTCGCCGACCATCAGCGCGTCCTCGGCGGCAACGCCCAAGCGCGCCAACGCGGTCTGGAAGATTTCCGGGGAGGGCTTCACTGCGCCCACTTCGAACGACAGCACGAATTCGTCGACGAATCCTTCTGCGCCGATCGACGCGAAGGCGGGCCGGAGGTCGAACGCGATGTTGGACACGACGGCGGTCTTGATGCCCTGTCGGTGCAGGCCGCCGAGCACGGCCGCGGTGTCCGGGTACACCGTCCAGTTCGCCGGTTCGATGAGCAGGGCGTAGAGCGCCTCCGCGTGCTCGTCGGTGAGGCCCGACTCGCGCAGGACGTGCAGGTAGGCCTCGCGGTGCAGATGTGGCTCGAGATCGCGGTTGACCCAGTTGCGGTACTGCTCCTCGTCCATGTCGACGGAGCGTCCGGTGGGCGCGGTCAGCCGCCGCATCAGTTCGGCTTGGACGTGTCCGTCGACGGCCTGTTCGTCCACGGTGATGTCAGCGAACCAACTGTCGTCCTCCTCGAGCCGGAACAGGGTGCCCGAGAAGTCGAAGAGCACGGCGCGGATCGTCATGCGCGCGCTCGAGCGGCTTTGGCGACGAGGACGTCGCGTTCTCGATCATTGGTCACCATGGTTGCGGCCCTTTCGAATTCGTCGGCAGCTTCGACGTCCCGGCCCAGCCGGGACAATAGTTCACCGCGCACGCTGGGTAACAGGTATGACTCGTGGAGTCCGTCGATGCCCTCGACGAGGGTCAGCGCCTCGCCGGGTCCCGAGCTCATCGCGACCGCGACCGCCCGGTTGAGTTCCACGACCGGCGACGGCGCGATCTGCAGCAGGCCGTCGTACAGCGACACGATGCGCGCCCAGTCGGTATCCGCGGCGGTCGCCGCGGCGGCATGACATTCGGCCAGGGCCGCCTGCAGCGCGTATGGACCCCAGCCAACTCCCTTGCGGTGCAACGCTCGTGCTGCCCTTTCCAGGGCAGCGGTGCCGCGCACGATCTGCGCCCGGTCCCATTTCGTGCGGTCCTGATCCTCCAGGAGGACGGCGCGCCCGTGCGCGTCGGTGCGGGCGCCGAACCGCGACGACTGGAATTCCATCAACGCCAACAGCCCGTGCACCTCGGCTTCGTCGGGCACCAGAGCCGTCAGCACCCGGCCTAGACGCAGTGCCTCCGTGCACAGTTCGTCGCGGATCCAGCGATGGCCCGAGGACGCCGAGTAACCCTCGTTGTAGATCAGGTAGATCACGCTGAGGACGGCCGAGAGCCGCCTCGGATACTCGGCGGGGTCGGGCACCTCGAAGGGCACGTCGGCGTCACCGAGTGTCTTCTTGGCCCGCGTGATCCGCGCCGCGATGGTCGCCTTGGGGACGAGGAACGCCTGGGCGATCTCGTCGGTCGTGAGACCGCCGACGACGCGCAGCGTCAACGCGATCTGGCCCTCCCGTGCGAGCACCGGGTGCGCGGCGACGAACATCAGCCGCAGGACGTCGTCGTCGATCCGATCTGGGTCCCACGATTCGTCGACGTGGGTCTCGAGTTCGCGCGCCAGCGTGGCGTACTTGGCGTCGAGGCGGTCCTGGCGGCGCCAGGTGTCGATCGCCTTGCGCTTGGCCACCGCCGTCAGCCAGGCGCCCGCGTTGCGTGGCACACCGGTCGACGGCCACTGCTCCAGTGCGTCGACGAGCGCGTCGGCCGCGAGGTCTTCGGCCATCCCGACGTCGCCGATCGCACGGGTCAGCGTCGCCACGATCTTCGCGGCCTCCATCCGCCACACCGCGTCGATGGTGTGCTGGATGTCGGAAATGGACACCCACCCACCGTAGTGAGTGGGCTCAAGCCGTCACACGTAACGGGTGCGACCCGCCGCCGCGCCCGCGACGATCTGCACCACGTAGACCACCAGGAACATGGCGAACGGGATGGTCCAGCCGTCGGAGAAGTCGTGCAGCAGACCGAAGAGGAACGGCCCAGTGCCTGCGAACAGGTAGCCGAATCCCTGTGCCATTCCCGACAGTTGGGCGGTGTCCTCGGCGTTGCGGGCCCGCAGTGCGATGACGGTGAGCGCCAGCGAGAAGGCGCTCATCCCGACGCCGATCAGCACGCTCCATACGAACGGGGCGGCGGCAGGCGCGACCAGCAGGCCGATCGCTCCGCCAAATCCCAGGACGCCGAGGGCGATGATCCAGCCGCTTTGGTTCGCCGAACGCGCGGCCAGCGGTGAGATGATCAGGGCCACCGGGACGCCGATCAGCGACGTCAGTCCGACCAGCAGTCCGGCCTCGACCTTGCCGACACCGTTGTCGATGAAAACCTGTGGCAGCCAACCCATCACGATGTAGGCCAGGAATGCCTGGGAGCCGAAGAACAGCGTCACGGTCCAGGCGAGACGGTTGCGCAGAAGCGACCTGCGTTCCCCCGTCGGTGCCGCCGACGCTGCCCAAGAGCCGCGGTGACGTCGCGCGGCGGGCAGCCACGCCACCAAGGCGATCACGGCCACGATCGCCCATGCCGCCAACGCCTCGCGCCATCCCCCGAGCGGCTGCTCGAGCCCGGGTGTGACCGCCGACCCCAGCGCGCCGCCGCCTTGCAGCGCCGCGGTGTAGATGCCGGTCATCAAACCGACCCTGGCGGGGAACGAACCCTTGATCACGACGGGGATCAGGACGTTGACCAACGCGATGCCCGCGCAGGCGAGCAGTGTCGCCCCGATCACGACGAGCGGACCGTCGATGGCTCGGATCGCCAAGCCGGCGGTCAGCACCACCAGGGCCATCGAGATGACGCGGCCGAGGCCGAAGCGGTTCGCCAGGCGGGGCGCGGCCAGGCCCGCGGCGGCGAAGCACAATCCGGGCATGGTCGTGAGGACGCCGGCCCACGTCGCCGAGGTACCCAACTCCTCGCGCATGTCGCCGAGCAGCGGAGCGATGCTGGTGACGGCGGGGCGCAGGTTGACGGCGGTGAGGATGACGGCGACGGCGAGCAGTAGCCCGCCCGCGACGACGGGGATGCCCTCGGGCGAGGCGTCGACTCTGGCCGACACCTTCGACTCGACCAACTGGTCCTGCTTCTCGCTACGCACGCTGCTACTGTGCCATACATCCCATGATTGGTTGAAAGGATGTTCCAGTGCCGTTGAGCGCTGCGCGGCGAACGGGCCTGGTCGATCAGGTCATCGACCAGCTCCGGCAATCGGTGACCAGCGGGGAGTGGCCGGTCGGGCTCCGCATCCCCAACGAGGCCGTCCTCGTCGACTCCCTCGGGGTCGGCAGGAACACGGTCCGCGAGGCGGTGCGCGCGCTGGCGCATGCCGGGCTCCTCGAGGTGCGGCAGGGCGACGGCACGTACGTCCGTGCGACCAGTGAGGTCTCCGGCGCGCTGCGTCGGCTGTGCGGTGCCGAGCTTCGCGACGTGCTCGAGGTCCGCCGCGGGCTCGAGGTGGAGGGGGCCAGGCTGGCCGCCGCCAATCGCACTCCCGACGACCTCGCCGAACTACGGAGCCTTCTCGAGCGGCGCGACGAATGCCGACGAGATGGGCGCAACGACGACTTCGCGCGCGCCGACGCCGAGTTCCACCTCGCCGTCGTGCGCAGCTCGCACAACGCCATCCTCACCGAGCTGTACCGCGGGCTGATGGAGACCATCACGGCCAGCGTCGCGGCCACCACCGAGGCGCCGGTCGAGATCGTCGACCACGGCGTGCTGCTCGAACACGTCGCGGCGGGCGACGTCGAGCAGGCAACCCGCACGGCCGGCGAGCTACTCGACCGAATCCTTGCGGCCCTCCCCACCTAGCTCGAGCGGGGGACGTTAGCCGACGCGGCGATCGGTGCCCTCCCAGAACTGCGCGCGGACGGCCTTCTTGTCGGGCTTGCCGAGCGCGGTCACCGGCACCGAGTCGACGACGATCACCTGCTTGGGCGACTGCACCGACCCCTTGCGCTCCTTCACGGCGGCCTGGATCTCGGCGGTCATCGCGGTAACCGCCGCCTCGTCGCTGGCCGCGTCGGGGCGCAGCACCACGACGGCCGTGACGGCCTCGCCCCACTTCTCGTCGGGCGTGCCGATCACGCACACCTGGGCCACCGAAGGATGTTCGGCGACAACGTCTTCCACCTCGCGGGGGAACACGTTGAAGCCACCGGTGACGATCATGTCCTTGGTGCGGTCGACGATGAACCAGAAGCCGTCCTCGTCCTCGCGGGCCAGGTCGCCGGTGTGCATCCAGCCGTCGCGGAACGTCTCGGCCGTCGCCTCCGGCAGCTGCCAGTAGCCACCCGACAGCAGCGGGCCGGACACGCAGATCTCGCCGACCTCGCCCTGGGGTACGGGGTTGCCGTCCTCGCCGAGCAATGCGGTGCGGCAGAACAGCGTTGGTTTGCCGCACGACGTCAGGCGCTTCTCGTCGTGATCGCCCTTGGCCAGATAGGTGATCACCATCGGTGCCTCGGACTGGCCGTAGTACTGCGCGAAGATCGGCCCGAACCGGCGGATCGCCTCCTTGAGCCGGACCGGGTTCATCGCCGAGGCGCCGTAGTACACGGTCTCCAGCGACGACAGGTCGCGGGTCTGGCTGTCCGGGTGGTCCATGAGCGCATAGATCATCGACGGCACCAGCATCGTGGCCGTAATGCGTTGCTCCTCAATCGTCTTCAGCACCTCGGCCGGATCGAACTTCGACAGGACGATCATCTCGCCGCCCTTGACGATGGTCGGCGTGAAGAAGGCGGCACCGGCGTGCGACAACGGCGTGCACATCAGGAACCGTGGATTCTCGGGCCACTCCCACTCGGCCAGCTGAATCGTCGTCATCGTCGTGATCGACTGCGTCGTGCCCATCACGCCCTTGGGCTTGCCGGTGGTGCCGCCGGTGTAGGCCATCCCGCCGACGTGATCCGGCGCCAGGTTGGCGGCCACCAACGGCTTGGGCTCGTACTTCGCGGCTTCCGCGACCAGGTCGACCGCCACGTCGGCGAGCGCTTCGGGCACGGGGCCGATGGTCAGGATCTGCTCGAGGGCGTCGACCTTCTCGAGCAGCCCCAGCGCGCGCTCGACGAACATCGGGTTGGGATCGATGATCAGCGACGTGATGCCGGCATCGGACAGCACGTAGGCGTGATCGTCCAGTGAGCCGAGAGGGTGTAGTGACGTGCGACGGTAGCCCTGGGTCTGGCCGGCGCCGATGATCATCAGCACCTCGGGCCGGTTCAGCGACAGCAGGCCGGACACACTGCCGGTGCCTGCGCCGAGCGCCTCGAACGCCTGAATGTACTGGCTGATGCGGTCTGCGAGCTGCCCACCGGTGAGCGTGGTGTCACCGAGAAACAGCACCGGCTTGTCCTTGTTGCGCTTGAGTGCGCCGATCGTGAGATGACCCGAGTGGATGGGATGGCGCAGCAGCTCGCCCGATGAGAGCTCGCGCGAAGAGGCAACAGCGGAAGTCATGAGCTACAGACTAGAACGTGTTACAGATTTGGTGGCCAGGGTGGTCCGATTCGCCTTGACTGGTGCGATGAGCGAACAACGGCTGAGGTCGGCGATCCTCGAACTGGCCACGAAGCGGGGACCGGCCAGCAGCATCTGCCCGTCCGACGCTGCACGTGCCGTCGGGGGCGGGGACTGGCGTGACCTCATGAAAGACGCCCGCGAGGTGGCCCGCGCCCTGGCCAGGGAAGGCGAGGTCGACGTCACCCAGAAGGGCGCCGTGCTCGATCCGGACGCGCCCTGGCGGGGACCGGTCCGGATCCGCATCCGGCCGCGATCCGGCTAGGGATTGCGAAGTGAGAACTTAGTTGCCGGTGGGGATGGTGGCGACGTCGTCGGCGGGGACCTCGTAGCCACCCTCGTAGCCACGTAGGCGCCACGTAGGTAGCACCTGCGCAATCGGGTAGCGCACTACTCACGATTCAGTTGCGTATGGACGAAACCCTTCGGGGAGGCAGGCAACGAGCTCGCCCCAACCGAAGAGGAATTTCGATGAACACACGAACACTTCCCTCACTCGTCTACGCCATCGCCCTTGTCGGGGGCCTATTCCTGTCAGGGATCTTGGCGATGCCGGTCGCGAGTGCGGACACGCTGTCCAACGGGCTCGCAGTGACCTGCACCCAGGACAGCGACATCCATGCCACCTGCATCGTCTCCGGGTGTCCGCGCGTGGACGGCGACTACGTGGTCGACGCGGTTCACGCGATGATCAATGGCGGAGGGCAAAGCGAAGACGACTTCAAGTGCATCAACGGCCAGACCGCCCGCTACGGCGTCGACAACAACCGCAACCCGGTCAACATCGGGGTTCAGGCCTGCCGCAAACGGGACCTCAGCTCCGATGCCTGCACGCCCTACGCCAACTACACCTTCACGCCTCCCGCGGCGTCCAAGCCGGTGGACGTCGCGCCGGTGATCTGCCCCGCCGGCTCGACCAGCCCGACCGTGCCTGCCGGCCAGCAGTGCACCCCGGCACCACCCGTGACGTGCCCGTCAGATTCACCCGTTCAGACCGTTCCGGCCGGCCAGACCTGCCCAGCGGCGGTCAAGAAGGTCGCGCCGACGAACGCCGTGACGATGAACATCTCGGTCGCCGGCGTGACGGCGAACGTCGACATCGCCAGTAGCGCGGACATCCCGGGTAGCTGCACCTACAAGGCGACGGCGCCGCTGCTGCCCGCGGTCAACAAGTCGTTCGACCTCGCGCCCAACGGGTCGACGAGCTTCACCACGCTGGCTCCGCCGCTGCTCTCGACGTACCACGTGGTGCTGTCGTGCAAGGGCCAGTTCGATGGCAGCTCCGTCGAGTTCGGTCACGTCGAGCAGGACGTGACGGCCACCGGATAGGCGCCGCCACGAGTCCCCGGCGGAGAGGGGTCCGCCGGGGACTTCGCGTGCCGTCACTTGGTGTAGCGGGGATCGTTCTCCTCGCGCCACTTGAGTTCCTTCTGGATCCACTCGTTGTCCTGGTCGAATTCCTCGGTCTCGGCCACGCGGCGCACCTCGAGCTTGACCCCGGGCCCCAACGGGCACTTGCGGGCCCACTGCTTGGCCTCGTCGATCGAGGACACGTCCAGAATCCAAAACCCGTTGAACAGTTCCTTGGCTTCGGCGTACGGGCCGTCGGTCACGACCGGCGGGTCACTGTCGAAGTCGACGACGAAACCCTCCTCGGGTCCGGTCAGGCCCTCGGCGGCCAGCATGACGCCCGCCTTGATGAGCTCCTCGTTGTAGGCGCCCATCGCCGCGATGATCTCGCTGAAGTCGACGTTGTCCTCTACGAACTTCTCGGCTTCCGGGGTGGACCGCATGATCAGCATGTACCGCATTTCGATGTCTCCTTCTATCGGTGGGAAGGGGCGCGTCCATCGTGCCCTCGCAACTACGTCGAACGGCGACCCCCGGAAATCGACACGGCGCGGAAGATAGTTTCCACGAATGTGCGGTGGCCTCTGCAAGGATGACGGGATGGCTGCTGACCTGGCGTTTTTCGGGACCGTGCTGACCGTCGACGATGCCCGCCCCACGGCAGCGGCACTCGCGGTGACCGATGGGCGTGTCGTCGCGGTCGGCGATCGGGCCGACGTCGAGAGCTGGGTCGGGCCCAACACCGAGGTCGTCGAACTCGGTGACGGCTGCGTGATGCCCGGGCTCATCGAGGCGCACGGGCACCCGCTGATGGAGGCCATCGTGCTGGCCGATCGCATCGTCGACATCCGACCAGTCACCATGCGTGGCGCGCAGGACGTGTTGGCCGCCATCCGAAACGAAGTCGCCGTCCGCGGCGCAACGGGTGCCTACCTCAACGGGTGGGACCCGCTGCTTCAGATCGGGTTGCCCGAGCCGACGCTGGAATGGCTCGACGCCGAGGCACCCGATACGCCTCTGGTGATCGTGCACAACTCGGGCCACAAGGCGTACTTCAACTCCGCGACCGCGCGGCGTCTCGGCCTGAACCGCGACACCCCCGACCCGAAGGGTGCGAAGTACGGTCGCGATGCCGCAGGCGATCTCGACGGGACGGCCGAGGAGACGGGCGCGGTGTTCCCGCTCATCGGCGGCGCGATCGACCCGAAGGGCTATCCCGCGATGCTGCTCGCCGAGTGCGCGCGACTGAACAAGGCCGGCTTGACGACGTGTTCGGAGATGGCGTTCGACCCGATGTTCCGGCCGGTGTTGGACGCCCTGCACGACGACTTGACGGTGCGACTGCGCACCTACGAGATGTCCACGGCGCAGATGTCGACCACCGAGGTGCCTGCCAACGGCGACGACGTGGTCCGCCAGGCCGGCATCAAGATCTGGGTCGACGGCTCGCCGTGGATCGGCAACATCGACCTGTCGTTTCCCTACCTGGACACCGACGCCACCCGAGCCATCGGCGTGACCCCCGGCTCCTGCGGGCACGCCAACTACACCCGCGAACAATTGACCGAGATCGTTGCCGCCTACTTCCCGCTCGGGTGGCAGATGGCGTGCCACGTGCAGGGCGATGCCGGGGTGGACACCATCCTCGACGTGTATGAGCATGCGCTGCAAGCCAACCCGCGAGACGATCATCGGCTGCGGCTCGAACACGTGGGCGCCATCTCGGACGCGCAGCTGCAGCGGGCCCACGATCTGGGCGTCACGTGCAGCATCTTCGTCGACCAGATCCACTACTGGGGTGACATCGTCGTCGATGGACTCTTCGGCCCCGAGCACGGTTCGCGGTGGATGCCCGCCGGGTCGGCCGTGGCCACCGGTATGCGCATCTCCCTGCACAACGATCCGCCCGTGACGCCGGAGGAGCCGCTGCGCAACATCAGCGTCGCGGCCACCCGCGTCGCGCCGAGCGGCCGGGTGTTGGGACCGGAGCAGCGCCTGACGGTCGACCAGGCCATCCGGGCGCAGACGCTGGACGCGGCGTGGCAGCTCTTCGCCGACGACGTCATCGGCTCACTCGAGGTGGGCAAGTACGCCGACCTGGTGGTGCTGTCGGCCGATCCGCGTGCGGTGCCGCCGGAGACCATCGCGGACCTGGAGGTGCGAGCGACGTACCTGGCAGGTCGCCGGGTTTACGCCAATTCCGACTGACGGCTGCCGTCCACGTGGCACGCTCCAAACATGTCTGACCTGCCCGATCCACAATTCCTCGACGAACGCCTGGCGCACTGGGCGCAAACCACGCCAGACGAAGAGGCCATGACCTATCTGGGTCGAACCTGGACGTGGTCGCAGTGGAACGACAGGGTGCGGCGGCTCGCCGGAGGACTGGCCGAACGCGGCGTCACCCGCGGTGACGTGGTGGCGTTCCTCGACAAGAATCACCCCGCGTGCCTGGAGATGACGTTCGCCGCGTCGTCGCTCGGAGCGGCCAACGCCATCATCAACTTCCGGCTCGCGGCCGACGAGATGGACTACGTACTCAACGACTCCGGCGCCAAGGTGCTGATCGTCGGTGCCGAGTTGATGCCGTCGATCGACAAGATCCGCGACGAGCTTGGCGGCATCGAGCAGATCGTCGAGGTCACCCCGGAAGGCGAGGAGGGCGACGAATACGAGGCGCTGCTCGCCGCAGCGACGCCGGTGAACCGCTCGCCCGAGGTCGAAGGCGACGACGTCTGCATCATCATGTATTCGTCGGGCACCACCGGCAGGCCAAAGGGTGTGGCGTTGACACAGGCCAACCTCATCGCGCACACCGTCAACGGCCAGGAGGGCTTCGAGTTCGACGACGGTGACAAGAACATGGTGGCGATGCCGCTGTTCCACGTCGGCGGTACGTCATACGCGCAGCTCGGCATCCACAACGGCATCCCGAGCGTGATGACGCGCGACGTCGATGGTGCCGCCCTGGCGGGGGCGATCCTGCAGGGCGCGAACCGGACGTTCCTGGTCCCGGCCGTGCTGGCGAAGGTGCTGGATTCGGGGGAGGACGCAGTCAAGTTGTTCGGTGCCCTCAAGACGTATTCCTATGGCGCGTCACCGATGCCGTTGCCGCTGTTGCGCGCCGCACTAGCGGCCTGGCCGAACACCGACTTCATCCAGGCCTACGGGCTGACCGAACTGTGCGGTGTGATCAGCCACCTGATGCCCGACGACCATCGCTCCGACAACGTCGAGAGGCTCTCCAGCGCAGGCACTCTGGTGCCCAACGCCGAGGTCAGGGTCGTCGACCCCGACACGCTGGAAGACGTGCCCGACGGCGGCCAAGGCGAATTGTGGTTCCGCTCAAAGCAATTGATGAAGGGCTACCACAATCGGCCCGACGCCACGGCCGAGGCGATCACCGAGGACGGCTGGTTCAGAACCGGTGACATCGGCAGGGTCGACGAGGGCGGCTACATCTTCGTCGAGGACCGGCTCAAGGACATGATCATCTCGGGCGGCGAGAACATCTACTCGATCGAGGTCGAGCGGGTGATCGCCGAACATCCCGCGGTCGCGGAGGTCGCGGTCATCGGCGTACCCGACGAGAAGTGGGGCGAGTCCGTCAAGGCCGTCGTCTCGCTCGAGGGCGAGGCGACCGAGAAGGAGATCATCGCATTCGCCCGTGAGCGG